>NZ_JAPFHC010000006.1:0-208533 GCF_059803535.1 Pseudomonas sp. RP-B7 | reverse complement strand
GTCCAAGCCTAAAATGTGTAAACGATGTCCCCGGTTTCAGATGTAAAGGATGTCTACGGTTCTACACCCGCGCTGGGGGGCGAAGCCGCCCTAAAACCAGGCACCTCGGTCTCCCTGAAACACCGCAGCGCTCTTATTGGGGCGGCTTCGCCCCCCAGCGCGGGGCAAGCCCGCTCACTACATCAGGGTTGGCGCATCAGGCGCGTGAGGATGCGGTCCAGGGCATTGGCGAACGCCTGCTTGTCCTTCTCGCCATGGGGCGGTGGCCCGCCGCCCATCTGGCCTTGTTCGCGCAGATCGGTGAACAGGTTGCGCACCGCCAGGCGTTCACTCATGTTCGCCGGGCTGAACTCCTTGCCCCGCGGGTCGAGGGCCGTAACGCCCTTCTTCACCAAACGATCCGCCAGGGGCACGTCGCTGCAGATCACCAAGTCGCCGGGCACCGCGTGCTCCACCAGATAATCATCCGCCGCGTCAGGGCCGCTAGGCACCACGATCAGCTTCACGCAGGCAAAGCTCGGCTTGATCTGGCTTTGTCCGGCCACCAGCACCACCTCGAACTGACGCTTGAGGGCGAACTTGACCACCTGGTCCTTGGCTGCCCGAGGGCAGGCGTCGGCATCGATCCATACGCGCATAAACACTCCTCATATCCACAACACAGTTCAACATGTGGGAGCGGGCTTGTGTGGGAGCGGGCTTGCTCGCGAAAGCGGTGGGTCAGCAATATATAGGCAAGCTGATACACCGCATTCGCGAGCAAGCCCGCTCCCACACTGACTGTGCCCGCTTAAGCAGTGGCGTGGCGCTTCTCAGCCAACCGACTGCGGCCATACAACACCACAATCGCCAGGATCGCCACCGCCTGCGCACTCAACGAGTACGCATCGGCATGAATCCCTAGCCAGTCAAAGTCAAAAAATGCTACCGGCCGCGTACCGAAGATGCCGGCTTCTTGCAGCGCCTTCACGCCATGCCCGGCAAACACCACCGACAACGCACACAGCAGCGCTGCGTTGATGCCGAAGAACAGTGCCAATGGCAGCTTCGCCGAACCGCGCAGGATCACCCACGCCAGGCCCACCAACAGCACCAGCGCCGTGGCGCCGCCGGCCAGCACCGCGTTGTGCCCGGCCGGACCGGCTTGCAGCCACAGGGTTTCGTAGAACAGGATCACTTCGAACAGCTCGCGGTACACCGAGAAGAACGCCAGCATCGCAAAACCAAAGCGCCCGCCGCCGCCAACCAGGCTGCTCTTGATGTAGTCCTGCCAGGCGGCGGCGTGACGACGGTCGTGCATCCACACGCCGAGCCACAGCACCATCACACTGGCGAACAGCGCCGTGCAGCCTTCAAGCAGTTCGCGCTGGGCGCCGCTGACGTCAATCACATACGCCGCCAGCGCCCAGGTCGCCAGCCCGGCCAACAGCGCCAGGCCCCAGCCGACGTTGACGCTACGCACCGCCGACTGCTGGCCGGTGTTGCGCAGGAACGCGAGGATTGCCGCCAGCACCAGGATCGCTTCCAGGCCTTCGCGCAGCAGGATCAGCAAGCCGGAGATGTAGCTCAACGACCAACTCAGGCCATCGCTGCCGAGCAAGCCGGCGGATTGCGTGAGCTTGCCCTTGGCCACGTCCAGGCGCTGTTGCACCTGCTCGATCGGCAACCCGTCCTGCAACGACTGCCGATAGGCCATCAGGGCTTTCTCAGTGTCCTTGCGCACGTTGGCGTCGACGTTGTCCAGCGAGCTTTCCACCAGCTCGAAGCCTTCCAGGTAGGCGGCGACGGACAGGTCGTAAGCCTGCTCGTGGTCGCCATTGCGGAACGCAGCGAGACTTTTGTCCAGAGTGCTGGCGGTGTAATCCAGCAACTGCGCCGGGCCACGCTTGACCTGCGGCGGTTGAGCACGCTGGGCGCGGAAGGTCGCGGCAGCGCTTGGGCCGCTGGCAGCGAGCACTTCATTTGGGGTCTGGCGGGCCAGGTCGGCGAGGTTGAAAGGTTGTTCGCTCTTCGCGGCAGCCGGGTCGGCGGTGAAACCGGCGATGTAGGTGGCCAGGTCCCAGCGCTGACGGTCGTCCAATTGATCGGCGAAAGACGGCATGTCCGTGCCTTCGACGCCCAGGCCGAGGGTGTTGTAGATCGCGTAGAGGCTCAGGCGATCCAGGCGCGTGGTGTCCGTCAGATTGGCGGGCGGCGGCGTCATGCCCATGCCCGCCGGGCCATCACCGGCCCCGGCAGCACCGTGGCACACCGAGCAATGCTGGGCGTAGAGCGGCGCGCCACGCGTCGGGTCAGGGGTGATCGCCGGAGCCTGGCTGACTTCATACGCCACCGCCAGTTGGGCACCCAATTGCCGGGCCTGGCGAGCCACGGTCGCGCCCTCGGCGTGAGCGGTCACGGCCGCCAGCAACTCATCGACGCCCTTTACCAAGTCGGCCCGCTCGGGCTTCGCCGGCAACTGCGCCACCAACCCCTGCAATACTCCGAGGAACTCCACCTGCTCACGGTATTCGGATTCATCGATGACCTTGCCCGCTTCCACGGTGGGAGGGTAGTCGGCGCCAATGTAGTCCAGCAAATGCAGGGCCTGTGGGGCGCCTTCGGCAGTCGCGGCCAGCAGGTTGAAGCTGCACGACATCAGCGCCGGTAGCATCAGCCAGGCGAGAAAACGGAAGGGGGCAGTCATGAATGAATCTCAAAGGGAAATACGAAGTAACACATTGTTGAGGTTTAACGGCTTTGACTCAAGGCGTTAGTGAATGGGCGTTTGCAAAACCCTTGAACCGATGATGGCACTTACCGCCGTAAACCGAGCAAAAAGCCATTGTTTTGCCACTGATGGCGCCTATAATGCCGCGCCCTGTTATCGCGAAAGGGTCTTTATTGCCTCATGTTTATGAGGAATCTGCACATCAGCTGGTTACTTTCAGGGAAGAAGTTTGCATGGCATTTCGCGCCGTTACCCCGCTTGCGCTCGTGGCAGTCACGTTGCTGTCCGGTTGCTCGATGTTTCGCAGCTACGACACCGAGCTGCAGGCCACCAACCAGCAATTGGCCACCGGCAATGTCGACGCGGCCCTGACCCTGTTGGAAAAGAACAACAGCAGCGAAGACAAAGACCTGCTGTATTTCTTCGAAAAGGGTGAGCTGCTACGGGCCAAGGGCGACCTGAGCGGCAGCCAGACCGCCTGGCGCAGCGCCGACCTGCAAGTCTACAAGTGGGAAGAATCGGTCAAGTTCGACAGCGACAAGTACCTCGCCCAGTTCGGCAGCTTCCTGGCCAACGACAAGGTGCGCCGCTACGAAGGCTACGACTACGAAAAAGTCATGCTGACCACCCAGATGGCCTTGAATCTGCTGGCCCTGAATGACTTCGACGGCGCCCGCACCGAAATCAAGAAGACCCACGAGCGCGAAGCCGTGATCGCCGACCTGCGTGACAAGGAGTACCTCAAGCGCGAAGACGACGCCGAGCGCCAGGGCGTGACCACCCAGCTCAAAGACCTGCACGGCTACCCGGTGCAAGCCCTCGACGCACCGGAAGTGGTCGGCCTGAAGAACAGCTACCAAAGTGCGTTCAGCCATTACCTGGCCGGTTTCGTCTACGAAGCCCTCGGCGAAAAAGACCTGGCTGCCCCCGGCTACCGCAAGGCCGCCGAACTGCGCCCGAACACTCCGCTGCTGGAGAAGGCCCTGCTCGACCTGGACAAATCCAAGGTCGGCGCCGATGAAACCGACGTGCTGATCGTGATCCAGAGCGGCCTGGCCCCGGCCCGCGATTCGATTCGCCTGCCGCTGCCGATCCCGATCAACGGCAACCTGGTGATCACCCCGCTGTCGTTCCCGATTATCAAGCCCGACACGTCCACCCAAGCCTTCGCCCAGATCGGCGTCGACGGCCAGCAACAGAACCTCACTGCGCTCAACAGCACCACCGCCATGTCCCGTCGCGCCCTGCGTGACGACATGCCGGGGATCATCCTGCGCACCACCGTGCGCGCCGTCAGCCGTGGCGTGGCGCAAAACAACCTGAACAAGACCAACCCCATGGCCGGCCTGGTACTAGGTATCGCCTCGGCCGTCGCCGAAGGCGCCGACACGCGCACCTGGCGCACCCTGCCGGACCTGACCCAGGTCACCCGCCTGCGCCTCAAGCGCGGCGAGCACCAGGTCAGCCTACCCAACGCTTTGGGCGGCACGCTGGTCACGGTCAAGGCCGACCAGCGTTACCAGGTGATCACCCTGCGCGTGGTCGGCAATCAGGTGTTCGCCGGCGGTCTCGCCGCCCACGTGGTGCCGAACGCGGCAACCCAAGCCATCGCCCTCAAACAACCTTAAGGAGCACGCTATGCGTCATTTCATCCTCGGCGCCCTGGCGCTGGTCCTGCTCGCCGGCTGCGCCACCCCGCCACCACCGGCCCCTGGCAGCGCCGCGAGCAAAATCGTGGTGATGGGCAAGTTCAAGGGCATCGCCGTCGGCGCCATTCGTGTGGCCCGCGAGAACGGTTTCCTCACCGCCAAGGTGCAGCTGAGCAACATCACCAGCAGCAACCAGATGATGTATTACCGCTTTGCCTGGCTGGGCGCCGACGGTTTCCCGGTGGGTGATGAAGAAGCCTGGAAGGTGCTGAGCCTGTACGCCAACCAGGCGACCTTCCTGCCGGCCATTGCCAACCTGCCGCAGGCGGCGGACTTCCGTCTTGAAGTGAAAACCCCTTGAGCCGTTCATCCTTTTTGCTGCTGAGAGATTTCCCCATGTTTGCACGCTTCTCGATTCTCGCCGTGGTTGCCGTCCTGGCCAGCGGTTGCTCCAACACGTCGCCGGTGCTGGGCGGTAAAAACATCAGCTACGGCGACACCAAGGCCGTGGAACTGGTCACCAACGAGTTCGGTTCCACCGACCTGCAGATGATCGCCGAAAGCATGACCCGCTCCCTCGCCCAGTCCGGCATCCTGCAAGGCCGCCCGGTGGTGCAGGTGTACGACGTGAAAAACAAGACCAGCGAGTACATCGACACCCGTGAGATCACCACGTCGATCAAGACCCAGCTGATGAAGACTGGCACCGCGCGCTTCGCCAGCGACAACACCGACATGCAGAGCCAGGTCGACCAGCTCAAGCTGCAAAACCAGAGCGGTCTGTACAAGAAGTCCACGGTGAGCAAGACCGGCAACATGGTCGCTGCCAAGTACCGCCTGGAAGGCTCCATCAGCTCCATCGTCAAGCGCAGCTCGGACTACAAGGACGTGTTCTACAAATTCAGCCTGCAGTTGATCGACGTCGAGAGCGGTCTGGCTGAATGGATGGACGAAAAAGAAATCCGCAAGACCACGGAGCGCTAAGCAATGCGTGCATGGATCGGCATGATCGGCCTGTTGTGTGCCTTTGGCGCCACGGCCGCCCCGAAGATCGCGGTGACCGACCTGGCCTATCAGGCGCGGGTCGAGGAATACATCCACCAGGTCTCGGCCAGCAACAACTTCCAGGCAAGCGCGTACAACGCCAGTGGCGCGTCGAGCTACAGCGAGTACGAAAGCCGCTCCAGCTACATCGAGCAGAACGAGCTGCGTAAATTCAGCGGTGACATCAAGGGCGAGATCCTCAAGTCGCGCCAGTTCCAACTGGTGCAGGGCACGCCTTACACCGCCGATGCCACAGCTGACGTGTATGACGTGATCAAGCGCATCAAGGCCGGCAATTTCAAAGGCGCGGACTACGTGCTGTTCGGCACCCTGTCCGACATCGACTTCACCCAGGACCTCAACGCCATCGACCGCACCAACAGCTACTCGGCGGTGCTGGGCCTGACCCTGGTGGCGGATTTCAGCCTGATCAATACGCGCACCTTCGAGATCACCTCGGCGTTTACCGCCATGGGCGAAGGCCAGGACACCAAATTGGTCAGCAGCCGCGATGTGCGTGTGAGCCTGAACCGGCCGCGGGTGGTGAAGGAAGTGTCCAAGACGTTGGGGGAGGATGTGGCACGGCAGTTGGCAGAACAGTTGGGCGGCGGCTATCAAGCGCCAGACCAGCCGGTGCTGCGCAACAACTTGCCGAGGGATGAAGCACCGAAGATCTTGCGCTGATCAGCTATCTCACAGGCAACATAAAACCAATGTGGGAGCGGGCTTGCTCGCGAATACGGTGTATCAGTCAGCACATCAGTGACTGACAGACCGTATTCGCGAGCAAGCCCGCTCCCACTTTTTTAATCCGGTTTCGACAGTTATGCCGTGGCGCGGTGCAGGCTGGCAAGGAAGCCAGCGGCCCCCACGAACAACCCCGCAAACGTGCGATTCATACGCTTCTGCTGCTTAGGCGTACGCAACAACCGCAACACCTTCGACGCCAGCCCCGTATACCCCGCCATCACGATCATATCCACGCAGATCATCGTGGCGCCCAGGATCAGGTACTGGATCAGCAGCGGCGCCTGCGGGTTCACGAACTGTGGCAGCACCGCGAGCATGAACACCAAGGCCTTGGGGTTGCTCGCGTTGACCAGGAAGCCACGGAACATCATCGCCAGCGGCTTGCCGATCGGGCGCACGGCCGCGTCGTCGGTCATGTCCACGGGCAAGGCGCGCCATTGCTTGATGGCCAGGTACACCAGGTACGCCACGCCAAACCATTTGATCGCATAGAACGCTGTGGAAGACGTCGCCAGAATGGCACCCAGGCCGCCGGCGACCACGGCAATCTGCATCGCCAGGCCGATTTGCAGGCCGATGGCGTTCCAGTAGCCGCGCGCGAAACCGTATTGCAGGCCGCTGGACATCGAGGCGATGGCGCCGGCACCAGGGGAAAGAGAGATGACCCAACTGGCCACGAAAAAGGCCAGCCATGTATCGAGTGCCATTACACACCTCATTTCAAATTCGTCGTGAGCGTTAAGCTAACTCCGAGCAACGAGGCCTGGCTATAGATTTTTTTAAGCGGGTGTGATCCAGCGACGCACCGAGCGTTGGAAGAACAGGCTGTTCGGCACCTGCACCATCGCACTGTCAGTCCCGGCCTCCGCGACTTCGATCAGCGTGGTGTACAGCAGGTTGATCGCCACCACCCGACCTTTCACCCCGGGTTTGTCGACCGTGTCGACCAACTCGACGATGTCACCGATGCGAAATGGCCCGACGGTGAAGATCAGGATTGCGCACAGCAGGTTGGAGAGCACCGACCACATAGCGAAGAACGCCACGGCGGCCACGGCGACAAACCCCGACAGCGCCGTCCACAACACCGTGGCCGACACGCCCACGCGCTCCAGCACAAAGATCAATGCACTGCCCATGATCAGCCAGCGCAGACCGCCGCGAAGCGGCATCAGCAGCTGAGGCGGGAACGGATAACGCTGGCCCAGGCGCGTCAGGCCCTTGGCGACAAAACGCTGGGCCAGGTAGCCGGCCAGCAGGATCAGCAGGATTTGCACACCAATCCATACAGGCGCGATCCATTGCGCCGGCAGCGGCAGTTGCAGCGCTTCCATCAGGACAGCGCCTCCAGCTCCGCTTGCAGGGTTTCAAGCAACTCGAGGGCCTCCATCCAGGTTTCCTCCAATTGCCCTTCACGCACCTTGAGCTTGGCCTGTTCGGCCAGCAGGTCGCGCAATTCGTCCTTGCGCGCGGCTTCGTACACGGCGCTGTCGCCCAGGCTGGCTTCGATCTTGGCCAGGCGCTCGTGCACCTTGCCCAGCTCGGCTTCCAGTTTGTCGGCCTCGCGCTTGTGCGGCGCCAACTGTTGACGCAATGCGGCAGCGGCCTGGCGCTGGGCTTTCTTGTCGGTCTTGTCCGGGTTGACCGGGGTGTTGCTGACCGGCGCGTTGCGCAGGCGGTAGTCGGTCAGCCAGCGTGCGTAGTCGTCGAGGTCGCCGTCGAACTCTTCGACTTTGCCGTCGGCCACCAGCAGGAAGTTGTCGGTGGTGCTCTTGAGCAAGTGGCGATCGTGAGACACCACCAGTACCGCACCGCTGAACTCCTGCAAGGCCATGGTCAGCGCCAGGCGCATTTCCAGGTCCAGGTGGTTGGTCGGTTCGTCGAGCAGCAGCAGGTTCGGCCGGTCCCAGGCGATCAGCGCCAGGGCCAGGCGGGCCTTTTCGCCGCCGGAGAAATTCAGCACCGGCTCGTCGATGCGAGCGCCACGGAAGTCGAAACCACCGAGGAAGTCACGCAAGGTCTGCTCGCGCTCGGTCGGCGCCAGGCGTTGCAGGTGCAGCAGCGGGCTGGCCTTGGAGTCGAGGGAGTCCAACTGATGCTGGGCGAAGTAGCCCACCACCGTGTTCTCGCCACGGGTCAGGCGCCCGGCCAGCGGCTCAAGCTCGCCCGACAGGTTCTTGATCAGCGTCGACTTGCCCGCGCCGTTGGGACCGAGCAAACCGATGCGCGCGCCCGGCGTGAGCTGCAGCTTGACCTTCTCCAGGATGGTTTTGTCGCCATAACCCAGGCGTGCATCCGAGAGGTCCAGCAGCGGGCTGGAAATTTTTACCGACTCGCGGAAGACAAAGTCGAACGGCGAATCGACGTGGGCCGCCGACAGCTCTTCCATGCGCTCCAGCGCCTTGATCCGGCTCTGGGCCTGACGGGCTTTGGTGGCCTGGGCCTTGAACCGGGCGATGTAGCTTTCCATGTGCGCACGCTGCGCCTGCTGCTTCTCGAAGGCCTGTTGCTGCTGGGCCAGGCGCTCGGCGCGGGCGCGTTCGAACGCAGTGTAGCCACCACGATAGAGGGTGATTTTCTTCTGTTCGACGTGGGCGATGTTGTCGACCACGGCGTCGAGGAAATCCCGGTCGTGGGAAATCAGCAGCAAGGTGCCCTGGTAGCTCTTGAGGAAATCTTCCAGCCACAGGATCGCATCGAGGTCCAAGTGGTTGGTCGGTTCGTCGAGCAGTAACAGGTCGGACGGGCACATCAGCGCCTGGGCCAGGTTCAGGCGCATGCGCCAGCCACCGGAGAAGTCGGCGACCGGGCGATCCATCTGTTCGTTGGTGAACCCCAGGCCCGCCAGCATCTTGCGCGCACGGGCGTCGGCGGTGTAGCCGTCGGCACTGTCGAGCTCCGAATGCAGACGCGCCTGGGCGGCACCGTCCTGGGCTTTCTCGGCCTCGGCCAGGTCGTGCTGCACCTGGCGAAGGCGCAAGTCGCCATCGAGCACGTAGTCGATCGCGATGCGGTCCAGGGTGTCGATCTCCTGGCGCATATGGGCGATGCGCCAGTCGGCCGGCAGCAAGCAGTCCCCGGAATCCGGGGTCAGCTCACCCAGCAACAGGGCGAACAACGTGGATTTGCCGGCGCCGTTGGCACCGATCAGGCCGGCTTTGTGACCGGCGTGCAGGGTCAGCTCGGCGTCTTCGAGAAGACGTTGCGGGCCACGCTGTAATGTTAGGCTTTGAAGTCGGATCATAATGGCGGCGGAGTCTACCAGCTTCGTTGGCCGCTGGCTTGGGTGTGAATATGTGCGCTGACCTGTGGAGCTTTGCCCTCTCGACTTACGCCCGTCCGGGCGTCGAAAGCACGTGCCTGCGCTTGCAGGAACACGGGGCGGATGTGTGCCTGCTGCTCTGCGCTGCATGGTTGGAGCAACGCGGTGTTGCACTTGAGCCTGGGCGCGTTCATGCACTGCAACAGCTCGCCCGCCCGTGGCGCGCACAGGTGATTGAACCCTTGCGACAGCTGCGCACGCAATGGCGCGCCTTGGCGCAGCAGGACGAATCACTGGCGCAGTTGCGAGAGCGGGTCAAAAGTCTGGAGCTGGATGCCGAACGGCAATTGCTGGCACGCCTGGAAACGCTGGCGCTGGAATGGCCAACCGGTGTGAAAGGTCACCAGCCGTGGCTGGAAGGATTGGCAGCCGAGGATGCCGCCAACCTTGACCATGACGCGCTGCAACAGCTGCGCGTCATGGTCACCGGCACTTAGGAAGCGCTGGTTGGAGTGGTGCTTGGTGCTACCGGCGCAGCAGCTGGAGCAGCAGCTGGCGTGGTGGACGCTGCCGGGGTAGCCGCTGGTGTTGCAGGCTTGGCCGGTGCGGCTTTAGCAGCGACCGGCTTTGCAGCAGCAGGTTTTGCGGCTGGCTTGGCGGCTGGTTTCGCGGCAGCAGGTTTGGCCGCTGGCTTGGCGGCTGGTTTCGCAGCAGCAGTTTTAACAGCTGGCTTGGCGGCTGGTTTTGCAGCAGCGGCTTTGGCAACTGGCTTGGCGGCTGGTTTCGCAGCAGCAGTTTTGGCAGCTGGCTTGGCGGCTGGTTTTGCAGCAGCGGCTTTGGCAACTGGCTTGGCGGCTGGTTTTGCAGCAGCAGTTTTGGCAGCTGGCTTGGCGGCTGGTTTCGCAGCAGCAGTTTTGGCAGCTGGCTTGGCGGCTGGTTTTGCAGCAGCGGTTTTGGCAGCTGGCTTGGCGGCTGGTTTTGCAGCAGCGGCTTTAGCAACTGGCTTGGCGGCTGGTTTTGCAGCAGCGGTTTTGGCAGCTGGCTTGGCGGCTGGTTTTGCAGCAGCAGTTTTAACAACTGGCTTGGCGACAGCAGCTTTGGCTGGGGCTTTTGGCGCAGCGGCTTTTGCCGGGGTGCGAGCGCCCAGCACTTTGGCTACGGCGTCCTTCACACGACCAACGCCCTGGGCCAGTTTCAGGCTTTCTTGAGCGTCTTTTTTGAGTTGGGAGATGTAGCCGCGGGTTTCGGCTTGGCGATCCTTGAGGGCATCCAGCAGGTCCTCAAGTTCTTTGACTGCGTCTTTGGCTTTGGCTTGTGCCTTGGCCTTGCCGGCAGTGGCGGCGTCTTGCAGTTTGGTGCGGGATTTGTGCAGCTTCTCTTGCGCTTTACCGCGTTGTTTTTCCAGCTTGGCGAGCAGCTTTTCTGCATCGGCCAAGGCTTGGGAACAAGCGCTTTCCAGATGTTCGAGCAGGCTGCCCGAAAGTTGTTGGAGTAAATGCAACGGGGTATTTACAGGCTTCTGTTTGGCCGACATGGTTTACCTCCTGGCTGACGTGGGTGCGGCTCATACTAGCCCTCTGCTCTTACCGCCGCTAGGGCATGTTGACAGTATCGTTTGCCTGGCGTTGCACCGTGCGAAAATTCTTATCGTCATAACGAAAATACACGACACTTTTTACCGCCTCGCACTGGCATAATCCGTCGCACTTTCGGCGGGAGGATGCCCATGTCGCGTTACCTTTTTCTTGTATTGGGCCTGGCGATTTCAGTGGCCAATGGGAGCGAGCAATCGTCGTCCAAAACCACTGACCAGAACCGGCACGACCTCGCTTACAGCCTGGGCGCCAGCCTCGGCGAACGCTTGCGCCAGGAAGTCCCCGACTTGCAGATCCAGGCCTTGCTCGACGGCCTCAAGCAAGCCTATCAAGGCAAGCCGCTGGCACTCGATAATGCGCGCATCGAACAGCTGCTGGCCCAGCACGAAGCACAGAGCGCAGCCGACGCACAGGCACCTCAAAGCGAAAAAGCACTCGCCGCAGAACAGCAGTTCTTGAGCAAGGAAAAAGCCGTTGCCGGCGTGCGCGAACTGGCCGACGCAATCCTGCTGACGGAGCTGGCACCAGGCAGTGGTCCGAAGCCATTGGCGACGGATGAAGTGCAGGTCAAATACGTGGGACGACTGCCCGATGGGACGGTATTCGATCAGAGCACGCAGCCCCAATGGTTCCGCCTGGACAGTGTGATCAGCGGCTGGACCAGCGCGCTGCAACAGATGCCGACGGGCGCAAAATGGCGCCTGGTCATCCCCTCTGCCCAGGCCTACGGCGCCGACGGTGCAGGCGAGTTGATCCCGCCCTACACGCCCTTGGTCTTTGAGATCGAATTACTCGGCATCCGCCACTGACCCAATAAAAAACGGCGCGTAAAACGCGCCGTTTCCTTATCTGCAGTTCAGGGGTCAAGCCTGGGTGGCGGGCTCTTCCTTGTGAGCGTTGTGCAGCACTTCGATCAGGCAGTCTTCCAGCTCGAATCGTTCGTGAAGCAGGCCGCCCAACTCTTTGAATTTCTCGGCCACGCATTGACCGGCATCACACAGGTCATTGAAGGCGACAAGCTTCTCAGTGATTGCATCAAGGCGCGGGTAAATAGTATCCGCCAGCTTGAGGCCGCGATCATCACCAAAGGCTTTTGCTTCCTTGGTCAATTGATCGTAGACACCGAAGTGTCCCTCAGACACGTAGTCCATCAGTACACCGCAAAAACCCAACAACGGTTTGCGATTCTCAGCCAGTTCCTCGGGCTTGGCGCCAAGCGCATCAAAGGCCCGAACCAGTTCGTGACGTGCCTTCAACCAGCTGTCGATCAGCTTGTGCACCCCACCCCAGCGTTCCTGAGCATTCTGACAACTTTCCAGCATGATGATCTCTCTTCCCTATAGGGGCGCTGCCGCCTGGTGCCCGCGCAACACTTAAAGGATAACGCCGCGGCCGGACAAGGCCGCATCGGACAAACGGTTCCGATACTGCATGCGGGCCAGATTATGCCCGCATGACTATGGCTTCAAGGTACGCAGGACAGAAAGTTCATACAAGTGTTTAATCCCGTCCTACAACCCTAATGTTGATTTGCGTGCTAACCCAGACTCAATCGCTGGCCGGACAACAGCCCCGCAAACTGCATGACCCCCAGGATCAGCATCGCGACAAAGAACAACAGGCTCCACTCGGGGAGGCTCAAATCGAATAGCGTCCAGTTGATTTCCACGCAATCGACGGTACCGTTGAAAATCGCGTGCACCGCCTGCCAGAACGACAGCTTTTCCAGCATGTCCTGCAGGCTTGGCCAACATTCAGGGGCTACACCCGACGTGCTGCTCTGCAGCAATACCTGGCGTGCTGCGGCAATTGCGCCAAGCAACGCACACCCCATGCCCGCCAACCCGTACAGACCCGCGGCGAAACGTCTGGGGTTATGAGCGACCGCGATCAAGTTGATCAGCGTGAACGTGGCGAGAAATACCCGCTGCACCTGGCACAGGAAGCAGGGCCGCAGAAGCGCGCCATATTCCAGGTAGAAAGACGCGCCCAACGTCAGCACACCTGCCATGAACGCCAGGAGAAACAGGGAACGTGAGGGGGCCAGAGACATTGTTTATCCGTACCGCAAAAGATAGGTCGTTACGGTAGAGGAAAGGCCTGACCCCTTTCAATACGCGCTAGAGCAGACAATTCCGCGAAAACGTAAGGACATCCCACCAGAGTTTGGAGGACATAACACAACGCTACGTAGGAGTTTATGACGAATGCGATTCGGCCGAGTAAATGCGTAGACTTGAGGGGTTGGCCGTCAGACGTATCCGAGCCACCCCTTGCATCCTTCCTACTTCAGACTCGCGCAGGCACCGGCAAAGGTGAAGCAAGCAGGCGGTTATCCAGCAGGCCGAGGCCTTCCTGGAACAGCTGATTACTGCGTTCAGTATCGCCCAGTTGCGCCAGCAGGCGCGCCAGTTCGGCACAGGCTTCGGGGTTGCGCTGCACCTGCAGGCTGCTTTCCAGATAGTCGCGTGCCTTGCCCCACAGGCTGTTTTGCAGACACAGGCGGCCCAGGGTCAGCAGCAGGCTGGCATCGCCCGGATGGTCCTTGAGCCAGCCCTCGGCAAACTTCAGTTGCCGCGCCGGATCACTGCCACGCAGCAAGCCATACAGTCGGATCAGATGACTGTCATAACCGCGCTTGAGCGCCCCGCGCAGCACCTCTTCGGCCTTCGCGTCGGCGCCCAGTTGGCGCAGCTGTTCGGCATACGCCAGCACCAACTGCGGCTCCTGACGCTGGGCAGAGGTCAGTTGCTGCCAGGCCCGCTCAAGGGACTGCAAGCCCGCTTCGCCCTGCTCCTCGCGCTGGGCCGCCAGGCTGAGGTTTTCACCCCAGGCGCGACGCTCCAGTTCGGCCAGTTCGGTGGCGGGCAACACTTTGTCCTTGCGCAACTCGGGCAGCAGGCGAATCACCGACGACCAATCGCCACGCTGCTGATGCAGGCGCTGCAATTGGCGCAGGACCTGGGCGTTATGGGGATGACGGGCGTGCATGGCCTGCAAGGTGACGAGGGCACCCTCAGTGTCGCCGCGATCCATCTGCAATTGCGCATGGCTCAAGGCTACCGCCAACTCGGCTTGGGGCTGACGCTCCAAGGCGCGCTCCAGCAAACCATCCGCCTCTTCATAACGACCCTGCTCGTTCGCCGCACGCGCGGCACCGAGGTAGTAGAGCAATGGCTGGCGCTCCGCTTCGGCGGCGCGATGCAGGTGACGCTCGGCGCTGGCCCAGCGGCCTTCGGCGAGGTCCATCTGGCCCTGCTCAATCGCGATCTGCACACGGCGGCTGCGGTTGCGCCGCGACCACGGGTTGACCACGCCGCCGGAGGTGGTCACCAGGCTCAACAACAGGCGGACCAGGTAGATCGCCAGGCCGATGGCAAACACCGCCACCAGCGTAGCCCACAGGCTCGACTCGTAATTCAGCACATGGGGATAGGTAATCAGCACGTAGCCGGTATGTTTCGAGATGCCCACAGCCAGTGCCAGGGCGATTGCAATCGCCAGCACGAGGACCACATAGAAACGCTTCATCGGCTTCACTCCTGGGTGGCCGGCTTACCCGCCGACGCCTTGGCTTCGTCGGCAGACAAATGGCGGCGCTCAAGGTATGCCTGCACAGCTGCCAGGCTCGCCGCCAGATCCGGCGTCACCACCGACACGGCCTTGGGCTCAAGCTCGGCGATACGCGCCAGCATCGCCTTGCTCTGCGGGTTGTCCTGATTGAAGTTGTCTTGCAGCACGCTACGCGCCTCGCCCAACGAGCGGCTGTAGACCGCCGTCTCGCCGTTGAGCGCAGCCCATTGCGCCTGCTCCAGCGCCAGGCTCAGGGCCAGGCGCACCTGGTTCAAACCCTGGCCGGCCAGGAGTGGGCGGATGTTGTCGTCAGGGTTGAAGTCAATGCGGAAGTAGCGCGAGATCTGCTCCCACCATTGGCTCCAGCGGCTTTCGGTATCGGTGGTCGGGCGCCCTTGGGACGCAGGTTCGGTGAGCTGATATTCCGGTGCGATCGCGGCCAGTTGCACCACCTGATCGCGCAGCGCCGCCAGTTGCAGGTACAGCCCGGTGCGGTCCGGCTGCTCGGTACTGCGCAGCGCGGCCAGGCTCTTGGCCAATTGTTCACGGGCGGCGTAGGCGCCCGGATCGCTTTGCTCACGCAGGATTTCGTCGGCGCCCTGCACCAGCGACTGGGCGCTGTTGATGTCCTGCAAGGCCGACAAACGCAGGCTGGCCAGACGGATCAGGTGCTCGGCTTCCGCCAGGCGCCAATCCTGGCGGCTGGCACCCAGAACAGTTTCCAGGCGCTGGCTGAGGCGCTGTTGATCGCCCTGCAATTGGGCTACCAGGCGGCGACGCTCTTCGAGCTCGTCCGCAGCCGGCAACTGGGCCAGGCGTGCCGCCAACTGTTGCTGACCCTGCTTGAGGCCTTGAGTCTGTTCGGCAAGCGTCTGCACCTGGCCCAGCTGTTGCTGGCTGCCGGCTTGCAAGGCACGGACCTGCCAGAGCCCCCAGCCGCCAGCGGCAACACCGGCCGCACCGAGTAACAGGGCAACGATCGCCAGGCCATTGCCACGGCGTGGCGCGGTGACAGCTGACTCAACCGACGCAGCAGCTGCGGGTTGGGTTTCATCTTTGGGCAAGGCTGTTTCGCTCACGTATCCGTCCTTTGCGTATCAGAGAGTGGCCGCACGATGGGCGCGCAACGCCACTAACAACGCCGCGGCACTCGCGCCGCGACAATCCACAACTTTTTCTGCGCCGGCAGCCCGCGCCATCTCACAGACTCGCGGGCTCGGCACGAACAACGGCAACTGTGCCACCTGGGGCCAATCGACACCGGCCAGGGCTTGCAGGTGTAAAAAACCCTGCCCACTGCTGACCACCACGCCGTTCAAGCGTTCCAACTGGATGCGTTGCACCAGTGCCCCAGCGGCGTAGGTCGGTAGGAAACGACGGTACAACTCCAGATAGTCGACACTAGCACCTCTCTCGCGCAAACGCTCAGCCAGCAGCTCCCGGCCGCCTTCGCCGCGCAGGATCAACACCCGGGCGCCAGGCCGTGCGATAGCCTCGCGCAAGGCGGGTAGTGCTAGCAAGGCCTCGCTGTCGTCGCCGGTTGGGGGATAGTGAACGTTGAGGCCATGATCGGCCAATACCTGGGCCGTGGCGGCGCCGACGCTGAACCACGGCAACTGCGGCCAGGCGCGATCCAACTGCTGCAACGCCAGGCGGGCGGCCGGCTTGCTGACCACAATCACCGCGCAATAGCGGCCCAGGTCACGAAACACGGCCTGTTGTTCGGGGGTGACGGGAAGCGGCTCGATGTCCAGCAACGGCAGGCTGCTGCTGAAGATCCCGGCTGCCGACAACGACGCCGCCAAGGCCAGACACTCCTCGGCAGGCCGCGTCAGCAGCACACGCCAATCGGTCACTGCGGGCCGGCCTCGCCGTAGACTTTTTGCAGGATGGCACCAGCGCCCTGGTCCAGCAGCGCGTTGGCCACCTGAATACCCAAAGCTGCCGCGTCGCCCTGCGGGCCACGGACCTCGGCGGTTAACAAGGTGCCGCCGTCCGGGTCGCCGACCAGGCCGCGCAGCCACAGGTTTTCACCTTCGAGCACCGCGTAACAGGCGATGGGCACCTGGCAGCCCCCATTAAGGTGTTTGTTCAGGGCACGTTCGGCGGTAACGCGCACCTCAGTGTCGTGGTGATCAAGAGGCTTGAGCAGTGCGTGGATTTCAGTGTCAGCGGTGCGGCATTCGATACCCACGGCGCCCTGGCCACCGGCCGGCAAGCTGTCTTCGACGCTGATGGCCGACGTGATGCGGTCTTCGAAGCCCAAGCGGATCAGACCGGCTGCCGCCAGGATAATCGCGTCATATTCACCGGCATCCAGCTTGGCCAGGCGCGTGTTGACGTTGCCGCGCAGGAAGCGGATCTGCAGGTCCGGGCGACGGGTCAACAGCTGCGCCTGACGCCGCAGGCTGGAGGTGCCGACGATGCTGCCCTGGGGCAACTCATCCAGGGACGCGTAGGTATTGGAGACGAAGGCATCGCGCGGATCTTCGCGCTCGCAGATACAAAAAAGGCCCAGGCCTTCAGGGAAGTCCATGGGCACATCTTTCATCGAATGCACGGCGATGTCGGCTTCGTTGTCCAGCAACGCGGTTTCCAGTTCCTTGACGAACAGGCCCTTGCCGCCGATCTTCGACAGCGGCGAGTCGAGCAGCTTGTCGCCGCGACTGACCATGGGCACCAGGGACACCGTGAGGCCGGGATGGGCCTGCTCGAGGCGTGCTTTGACGTATTCGGCCTGCCACAGGGCAAGGGCACTTTTACGGGTGGCGATGCGGATTTCGCGAGAGAACATGGATCAATCCGTACTGAATAGATACGGCAGATAATAACAGCTCAGGCAAATACGCTTTGATTTGAATCAGCAAGTGCGGGGCCTCCCTGGCCGCATCGCACCGGGATAAGGACTGCAGGTCGCGCCAAAACCCTTGGGCTAAAGCTGCTGCATCATCTTGCGCACACCGGCGACATGGCGTCGGCTGACGATCAACGCATCGCCATTAAGCCCTTTCAGGAACAACTGAAAGTGCCCCAGTGGCGTGCGTTGCAGGCGTTCAATGCGATCGCGGGCCACCAGGGCATTGCGGTGGATTCGCACGAAGCGGTCGCCGAACTCATCCTCAAGGGCCTTGAGCGGCTCATCGAGCAGCACTTCACCGCCCTCGTGGCGCAGGGTCACGTATTTGTGATCGGCAATAAAGTAGACCACCTGGCTCAGGGGAATCAGCTCGATGCCCTTGCGGGTACGCGCGCTGATATGGCTGCGCGGCCCGTTGCCACTTTGGGCGGCAGGCTGGGTCAAGGCGGTGAGCTGGCTGCGGTTGGGGCGCTCGGCCTTTTTCAGGGCCTTGAGCAACGCACCTGCCTCGACCGGCTTGGACAGGAAGCTGACGCCACTGACCTCAAGGGTCTGCGCCGAAAATTCCGCTTCGGCCGCGCACAACACCAACGCCGGTGGCGATTCACGCTCGCTCAGGCGGGCGGCGACTTGCAGGCCATCAAGGCCCGGCAGGCGAATATCGAGCAACACCACATCCGGCTTGAGGCTGTCGATCAGCGTCAACGCTTCTTCGCCCGTGGTGGCGCTCGGTTCAAGGACTGTATAACCCTCGAGTTCACTGACCAAACGGCTCAGTCGCTCGCGGGCTTGGGGTTCGTCTTCAACGATCAGGACATTCATATTGCGCTGGATTCCTGCGTGAGTCTCGCACAAGGATAGCGTAGACAGGTGCGGTGACTTGCGTCACAGCGATCCACGCTAAGACTAGCGCGAGCGGCAAAAAGTGCCCTGACAGCGGCACCCATATTTACCCGGACCTGTTCAATTGCGCCCAGGACCTTCTGACTTCGGGCATCGTCGTAGGGTTTGCTGATACACAATCCGAATCCCCCCGTGTTTGATGGATAGTCAGGGCTCTGACCGCAGCACCCGACATTGGTGCATTCACGCTCTGTTCAGTGCAACTGTAGACGCTCACTGCGACGGTATTGCTCTATCGTCAAATATCGTTTCAATAAACACCCGAGTCCAGTCTCTTCCCGGACGCGTCCGGCGGCAAGGCACTTTGCCATCCTTCGTGCAAATAAAAATGCCGATCACCCGTAGCACCGCCTCCACGGGCAACCCTGTTATTATCGCCGGCACACCTCCAAGCCTCTTTAAAGCAGATCACGAGCGAATCCATGAGCACCGACAAGACCAACCAGTCCTGGGGCGGCCGCTTCAGTGAACCCGTCGACGCCTTCGTCGCCCGCTTCACCGCCTCCGTCACCTTCGACCAGCGCCTGTACCGCCACGACATCATGGGCTCGATCGCCCACGCCACGATGCTGGCCAAGGTCGGCGTGCTGACCGACGCCGAGCGCGACAGCATCATCGATGGCCTGAACACCATCCAGGGTGAGATCGAAGCCGGCACGTTCGACTGGCGCGTCGACCTGGAAGACGTGCACATGAATATCGAGGCCCGCCTCACCGACCGCATCGGTGTGACCGGCAAGAAACTGCACACCGGCCGTAGCCGCAACGACCAGGTCGCCACCGACATCCGCCTGTGGATTCGTGACGAGATCGACCTGATCCTGGGCGAGATCACCCGCCTGCAAAAAGGCCTGCTGGAGCAGGCCGAGCGTGAATCCGCCACCATCATGCCCGGCTTCACCCACCTGCAAACCGCACAGCCCGTGACTTTCGGCCACCACCTGCTGGCCTGGTTCGAAATGCTCAGCCGCGACTACGAGCGTCTGGTGGATTGCCGCAAGCGCGCCAACCGCATGCCGCTGGGCAGCGCCGCGCTGGCCGGCACCACCTACCCGATCGACCGCGCGTACACCGCGCAACTGCTGGGCTTCGACGCCGTGGGCGGCAACTCTCTGGACGGCGTGTCCGACCGTGACTTCGCCATCGAATTCTGCGCCGCGGCCAGCATCGCGATGATGCACCTGTCGCGTTTCTCCGAAGAGTTGGTGCTGTGGACCAGCGCGCAATTCCAGTTCATCGACCTGCCGGACCGCTTCTGCACCGGCAGTTCGATCATGCCGCAAAAGAAAAACCCCGACGTGCCAGAGCTGGTGCGTGGCAAGAGCGGCCGCGTATTCGGCGCACTGATGGGCCTGCTGACCCTGATGAAAGGCCAGCCATTGGCCTACAACAAGGACAACCAGGAAGACAAGGAACCGCTGTTCGACGCCGCCGACACCCTGCGCGACTCGCTGCGCGCGTTTGCCGACATGATCCCGGCGATCAAGCCCAAGCACGCGATCATGCGTGAAGCGGCGCTGCGCGGGTTCTCCACCGCGACCGACCTGGCGGACTACCTGGTACGCCGCGGCCTGCCGTTCCGTGACTGCCACGAAATCGTTGGTCACGCCGTGAAATACGGCGTGGACACCGGCAAGGACCTGGCGGAAATGAGCCTGGAAGAACTGCGCCAGTTCAGTGACCAGATCGAGCAGGATGTGTTTGCCGTGCTGACCCTGGAAGGTTCGGTGAATGCGCGTGACCATATTGGCGGGACCGCACCGGCGCAGGTGAAGGCCGCCGTTGCACGTGGCCAGGCATTGCTCGCCAGCCGCTAGCTAAAAGCAGCGCAGGCAAGCCAGCTCCCACAAGAGACCGAGTACTACCAGACACCTCGGGCAAATGTGGGAGCGGGCTTGCCCGCGAATAAGGTCTATCAGTTAGCTATGGGCTGACTGACACACCGCTTTCGCGAGCAAGCCCGCTCCCACACTTGATCCACTCGGGCTTGCTTATTTCTTGGCAGCAATCATCGCCCTGAACGCCGGCATCGCCGCTTCCCTGTCCGCCGCGACCTTCTGGGCATTGGGCAGTGCATGCAGTTTTTCCAGCAACGCCTTGGCCGCCGGCATCTCAGCCAGCAAATCCAGCCCAAACAGCTTCTCGCCCACCGCGCAGGCGAGGTTCACGCTGTACATGAAATACAGATCGGCAATCGTGAAGCTCTCCCCCGCCACATACGGCGCAAACTTGCCGTGCCTGCCCAGCGCACCGAACCCCAGCAGCAACTCGGACCTGGACTTCTCCTTGATCGCCTCCGGCACCGGCATGCCCATAAACGCTTCGGGGTAACACGCACGGGCCGGCAGCTCGATGTACAACTCGATCTCCCTGCACAGCGCCAGCACCTGGGCTCGCTGGAACGGCTCGGCGGGCAGCAGCGAAGGCCCTTCCTGGCTCTGTTCGATGTATTCGAGGATCACGCTGGTTTCGTTGATAAACCCCTGCTTGACGCCGAGGACTGGCACCTTGCCACGTGGGCTGACCGCAAAGACATCGGAGGTCTGCCCGGAAAAAAAGGGCACCTCTTCGAACGGCAGTCCCTTCTCCAGCAGCGCGAGCTTGACCATGTTGTAGTAGTTGCTGACCGAGAATCCGTAGAGCTTGAGCATTGCAGGCGCCTCCAGGCCGGGAATGGGGTTGGCTGCAAGGGTTATAGCTCCCAGAGCCCGACGTTGCCAGCAGCATCACCCGCCTGAATGGGGGTAGACTGGCGCCCTTTCCTGTGAGGAGCCTGCCATGAGCGAGCCGACCGATATCGACAACGACGAAGAAGAATTCGCCGAAAACACCCTGATCGAAGCGATCGAGAACCAGATCGAAAGCGAAAACCCACCAGCGGCCAAGGCCACGTTCAACAAGTTGACCCTGGTGGGTTACGAGCGTGAAGAAATCCTGCAACTGATGGCCCACGTGCTGGCTGTCGAGATTGATGCGCTGCTGGAAGAGGACCGTGCGTTCAATACCGAATGGTATGAAACTGCACTGCGCGCCCTGCCGGATCTGCCGCCGGAAAAGCAATAATCCAAGGGCGCAGCAACACGCTGGACAGTTCGGCAAAGTGCGTTCACCTTATGGCCTGCTAGCCTCTAATAAATTCTTAGAAAGTCTGGAGTCCTTATGTCGTATACCCCTGAGTTGGTTGCCGAACTGGAAATCCTTGTACTCTTCCCATTGGACAGCACCAAGGAAGGTCTGAAAGTCCACCAGACCGCCGCTCCCACTGCTATCGCCGCAGCCAAGCGCCTCCACGCCAAAGGACTTATCGACCAGCCGGACGGAGGCTACCTGACCAGCCTTGGCCGTGACGCTGCAGAGCAGGCCCAAACCCTGCTGACCATCCTGACCACCGCCAGTACCAAAGAAGCCGCCTGACGCTCGATACCCGCCCATGGAGTCCGCCCAATGCGGATTCCGGGGGCGCTGCTGTGAAAGGGTTAAAGTTCTGACGTCAAAGACCGATTACCCTCTAAACCTCCTATGCTCCTGGCGGTAAACTCCAATACGGCCGCCCACGTCGGGCCCTGCGCGCCACCGAGCTCGACATGACCCGCACCCATGAAATCCGCCCTGACCTGGACGAAGGCATCGACCGCAAGGTGCTGGCCCAACTGCGTGCGCGCTTCATGGCGCTCAACGACGGCCGCATGGCCCGGGCTGTCGAGGGGCTGACACCACGCCAACAAAGCGTGTTGACCCTGTTGCCGCTGTTCTTCCACGTCAATCATCCGCTGTTGCCCGGCTACGTCTCCGGAAGCACGCCGGCCGGGCTGTCGAATTTCGAACCCGACACCCAAGCCCTGGCCGAAGCCCAGCGCCTGACCCGTTCGTTTTCCTATAAGCCACGCCACGGCAACCCGCCGCAGCCGATCCACGGCCTGTTTCTGATGGGCAGCCTCGGCACCCTGGCCCAGGCCGACCAGAGCGATATGGACGTGTGGGTCTGCCACGCCCCGGACCTCGGCGAAAACGAACTGGCCGAGTTGCGCAAGAAGTGTCAGTTGCTGGAAACCTGGGCCCTGGGCATGGGCGCCGAAGCGCATTTCTTCCTGATCGAGCCGACACGCTTTGTACTGGGCGAGCGCGACACCCAGCTCAGTTCCGACGACTGCGGTACCACCCAGCACTACTTGCTGCTGGACGAGTTCTACCGTACCGCCATCTGGCTAGCCGGACGCACGCCGATCTGGTGGCTGGTGCCGGTGTATGAAGAAACCCGCTACGCCGAATTCACCCACACGCTGATCTCCAAGCGCTTTATCCGCGCCGACGAAACCCTCGACCTCGGCCATCTGGCGCGCATCCCTCCGGGGGAGTTCATCGGCGCCGGGCTGTGGCAGCTGTTCAAGGGCATCGAATCACCCTACAAATCGGTGCTCAAGCTGCTGCTGACCGAGGTCTACGCCAGCGAACACCCCCACGTGCATTGCTTGAGCCTGCGGTTCAAGCGGGCGGTGTTCGCCAATCAGATCGACCTCGACGAGTTGGACCCCTACATCGTGGTCTACCGCCGCATCGAGGAATACCTCAAGGCACGCAACGAGCCCGAGCGTCTGGAACTGGTGCGACGCGCCCTGTACCTGAAGGTCAACCGCAAGCTCAGCGCTGGCCAGCGCACCACCAGCTGGCAACGCTTGCTGCTGGAGCGGCTGGCCCACGAATGGGGCTGGGACCAACGCCAGCTGGCCCTGCTCGACAGCCGCAGCCAATGGAAAGTGCGCCAGGTTGCCTCCGAGCGCCGCGCTCTGGTCAACGAGCTGAACTACAGCTACCGCTTCCTTACCCAGTTCGCCCGCACCGAGCAGACCGTCAGCCTGATCAACAAGCGCGACCTGAATGTACTCGGCCGCCGCCTGTACGCCGCGTTCGAGCGCAAGGCCAGCAAAGTCGAGTTCATCAACCCCGGCATCGCCCCGGACCTGGCCGAAGACACCCTGACCCTGGTGCAATCGCCCAATCGTAAGGAGCCCGGTCAACATTACTGGGGCCTGTACAACGGCAACCTCACAGCCCAGGAATCGGAACACTTCGCGCCGATCAAACGCAGCCGCGACCTGCTGGAGATGCTCACCTGGTGCCATCGCAACGGCGTCATCGACAGCAGCACGCGCCTGGCGCTGCACCCTGGCATCAGCGACATGACCGAATTCGAGCTGTTCAACCTGCTCGGCAGCCTGCAACAGACGGTCGCCCTGCCCCTGGCCAGTGTCGATGAAGAACGCCTGCTGCGCTCGGCCGTGCCAGAGGAAGTGCTGCTGTTGATCAACGTCGGCGTCGACCCGCTCAAGCACCACCGCGACCTGAACATCCTGATGACCACCGAGCGTACCGACTCCCTGAGCTACGCCGGGGTGCGTGACAACCTGGTCCTGACCCTGGATCAGGTCACGCTCAATAGTTGGAACGAGGTGCTGGTCAGCCGCTACGACGGCCCGCACGCCCTGCTCGATTGCCTGCGCGACTACCTGAACCAACTGCCGTCGGATCACCTGCCACGCCTGCGGGTGCGCTGTTTCTGTCACAACCGTGCGCAGTTCATTGCCCAGCGCGTCGAGGACATCTTCGACACCGCGCAGAACCTGCTGCTGGCTCAAGGCAATCACCGCTACCTGTTGCAGGTGCAGCAGCACTATCACGTGATGGAGCTGGTGCCGGGCCAGGCCACCCACGTACCGCTGCCAACCCAGGACGCATTGATCAGCTACCTCAGCGAAGAGCTGGCAGGCTACAGCCCGCTGCACCTGGACGCCATGGCACTGGAAGGCGACGACCTGGCGCTGTTGCTGCCCATGGGCCTGGCCGATTGCGTGCAGGTGTTCTACCGGGTCAACGACGGTGTTGCCGAGCTGTACGTGCTGGATGAGTTCAACGCGCTCTGGCGCCAGCAATTGCCGTTTCATGATGAGCAGAGCCTGTTGGCGCCGCTGCAGCGCTTCCTGCAATCGATCATCTATCGACGCGAAGCACTGGCACCGCTGGACAACAGGCAACCCTTGGGTGAAGTGCAAATCCTGTATTACCAACTGTTGCCATCGGGCAGCAATCGCGCGCGCAGCGTCGAGCCGCGTCCGGCGCCGCAGAACTCGGCCAACAAACCGTTTTATGACGTGCAGGCGATTATTGGCAAGGCCGCACCGGGCCAGGTGGGCGTTACCTTGTATTGCAATCAGCGGGAGTTCTGCGAACTGGAATTTGGCGACCAGCTCTTTAGCGTGGTCGCCCAGGAGATCGTCGGGCAGCGCCGGGAAACCGAGCGCTACCGCTGCTACATCACCGATCTGGACCTGTCGGGCCTGCTCGGCGACGTGCAAAGCCCGAGCAACCTGTACCTGCGTTACAAGGCCGAGCTGGAGCTGTCGCTCAACGCGGCGCTGAAGCAGATTTAGAGCGGGAAGGCGCCGCCGTCCTTGGGCTGGCCGTCAACACTGAGCAGTTCCAGCTTGAGGGTCTTGCCGCCGGGCGCCGGCCAGTCGATATGCTGGCCCACTTGCAGGCCCAGCAACGCGCTGCCCACAGGTGCCAGGATCGAGATCTTGCCTTCATCGGCATTCGCGTGTTTCGGGTAGACCAGGGTCAGGTGGTAGTCCTTGCCACTGCCTTGTTCACGGCAATGCACGCTGGAGTTCATGGTCACGACACCCGCAGGCACTTCATCGTGGCCAACCACCTCTTCGGCGCGGTCGAGTTCGGCTTGCAATGCTTCGACGCCAGGAGACTCGTCGCCCAGGCGGTCGATCAGTTGCTCCAGACGCTGCACGTCAAGACGGGTGAGGATGATGGACGGTGCGGTGGTCATGATTCAGGCAGACTCCTTTTTTCTGCACAAAAAAGCAAAACCCCGCCAGAAAAAGGCGGGGTTCTCACTGGCCTCGATGAGTTGAGGCGTAGCCGGACACTACCACAGCGTCACAAATAAACAAGACGACCTCAGGCGCCAGCCCTGCGCTGCTCGGCCTCGGCGCAAATCACCCGGCGCCGCGCATCGTCGGCGGAGCGCCATTCACGGATGTCTTCGACGTGACGGAAGCAGCCGCGGCAGACTTTTTCCTCGTCCAGGCGACACAAACTGATACAAGGTGACGGCACCGCCGGGCTGACATTGCTGAACAGCGGCTTGGGCGGACGTACGGGAGCGGGCTGCGTCACCATCAGATCTCGTCGAAGTCCAGCTCGGCGCCGGTGTATTCGTGGACCAGGCGCGCAAGCATTTCGCCCAACAACTCTTCACTCTTGTCGCACTGCCATTTGCCGCTTTCTTCGTCGTAGTCGAAGTGCACGCCACCGGAACGCGCCGCCAGCCACAGCTGACGCAGCGGCTCCTGGCGGCTGAAGATCAGTTGTTGGCCACTCTCGAACTTGACGGTCAGCACGCCAGCCGAATTCTCCAGGTCTACATCCAGGCCGCTGTCGTCGAAAATATCTTCCAGCGCCTGCTGGGTCGCATCCACCAAGTCGTGAAAACGGGCTTCGGTCAAACTCATTGTGGCAACCTCAAAAGTGTCTGGTTTTGCTCAAGCGCCGCACGATACGGGCGAGCCCGGCCGATTGCAAAGGATACCGATTCCATCGCGATTGGCGGTATGAAATATCCCCAGTCAGCGTAGTCCGCTTCGCAGCCATCTCGGCAAACCCCCGCCGGACGGGTATTTCAGCGCATAGGCAAGCTGGCGGGTGGTCGGTATACTCGGGCGCAATTAATGCATATTCAAGGATTTCGCCATGAAGCGCCTGATCTCTTCCCTTGCTGCGCTCGTCGCGGTCGCTTGCCTCGTTAGTGCCTGTGGTCAAAAAGGCCCGCTGTACCTGCCCGACGACAGTAAAGACCCGAATGAACAGGCGCAATCGTCGCAAAAATCTGCAAAAGCGCATAAGCACGACACCTACTAAGGGACATTCATGGACG
Organism: Pseudomonas sp. RP-B7; assembly: GCF_059803535.1. Taxonomy (NCBI): domain Bacteria; kingdom Pseudomonadati; phylum Pseudomonadota; class Gammaproteobacteria; order Pseudomonadales; family Pseudomonadaceae; genus Pseudomonas; species Pseudomonas sp. RP-B7. The sequence continues at coordinate 182,248 of NZ_JAPFHC010000006.1, read as the reverse complement.
CTTTTAACTACCGGAACGGCGAGCTGTTCGCGGAAGGCGTGGCGCTGTCCGCGATTGCCGAACGTTTTGGCACCCCGACCTACGTGTACTCCCGTGCGCACATCGAAGCCCAATACCGCAGCTTTGCCGACGCGCTGGAAGGCACGCCGAGCCTGGTGTGCTACGCGGTCAAGGCCAACTCCAACCTGGGTGTACTGAATGTCCTGGCGCGCTTGGGCGCTGGTTTCGACATCGTCTCCCGTGGCGAGCTCGAACGTGTACTGGCCGCCGGCGGCCAGGCTGACAAGATCGTATTCTCCGGCGTCGGCAAGAGCCGCGACGACATGCGCCGCGCCCTCGAAGTCGGCGTGCACTGCTTCAACGTCGAATCCACCGACGAGCTGGAACGCCTGCAAGTGGTGGCCGCCGAGATGGGCGTTCGCGCGCCGATCTCCCTGCGCGTCAACCCGGACGTCGACGCCGGCACCCACCCGTACATTTCCACCGGTCTCAAAGAGAACAAGTTCGGCATCGCCATTGCCGACGCCGAGGACGTGTACATCCGCGCCGCCCAACTGCCAAACCTGGAAGTACTGGGTGTCGACTGCCATATCGGCTCGCAACTGACCACCCTGCCACCGTTCCTCGACGCCCTCGACCGCCTGCTGGCACTGGTCGACCGCCTCGGTGAGTGCGGCATCTACCTGCACCACATCGACCTCGGTGGTGGCGTAGGTGTGCGTTACCGCGATGAAGAGCCGCCGCAGATCGCCGACTACATCAAGGCTGTGCGCGAGCGCATCGAAGGCCGTGGCCTGGCGCTGCTGTTCGAGCCGGGCCGCTATATCGTCGCCAACGCCGGCGTGCTGCTGACCCAGGTCGAGTACCTCAAGCACACCGAACACAAGGATTTCGCCATCGTCGACGCGGCGATGAACGACCTGATCCGCCCAGCGCTGTACCAGGCCTGGATGAACGTCACCGCCGTAACCCCTCGCGACAGCGAAGCGCGCGCCTACGACATCGTCGGCCCGATCTGCGAGACCGGCGACTTCCTGGCCAAGGATCGTCAGCTGGCCCTGGAAGAAGGCGACCTGCTGGCCGTGCATTCGGCCGGTGCCTACGGGTTTGTCATGAGTTCCAACTACAACACCCGCGGGCGTACCGCCGAGGTGCTGGTGGACGGTGATCAAGCGTTTGAAGTGCGTCGCCGCGAGACGGTAGCCGAGTTGTATGCTGGCGAAAGCCTGCTGCCGGAGTAAGCCATGCTGCTGCGTTTTACCAAGATGCACGGGCTGGGCAATGATTTCATGGTCCTTGACCTGGTCAGCCAGCACGCGCATATCCTGCCCAAACACGCTAAACAGTGGGGCGACCGTCACACCGGCATCGGTTTCGACCAATTGCTGATCGTCGAGGCGCCGAGCAACCCGGAGGTGGATTTCCGTTACCGGATCTTCAACGCCGACGGCTCCGAAGTGGAACAGTGCGGCAACGGCGCGCGCTGCTTTGCGCGCTTTGTGCTGGACAAGCGCCTGACCGCCAAGCGCCAGATCCGCGTCGAGACCAAGAGCGGCGTGATCGAACTGGACGTCCGCAACGACGGCCAGATCAGCGTCAACATGGGCGCGCCACGCCTGGTACCGGCGGACATTCCGTTCCAGGCCACCGAGCAGGCCGCCAGCTACACGGTCGACGTCGACGGGCAGAGTGTCGAGCTGGCCGCCGTGTCCATGGGCAACCCCCATGCGGTACTGCGGGTCCACGACATCAATAACGCGCCCGTACACGAATTGGGACCCAAGCTCGAACACCACCCGCGCTTTCCGGCCCGGGTCAACGTAGGTTTCCTGCAGGTGATCGACCGTTCCCGCGCGCAATTGCGCGTCTGGGAACGCGGTGCCGGCGAAACCCAGGCTTGCGGCACCGGTGCTTGCGCCGCTGCCGTGGCCGCGATCAGCCAGGGGTGGATGGATTCGCCACTGTTGATCGACCTGCCCGGCGGACGTCTGTCCATCGAATGGGCAGGCCCTGGCCACCCGGTACTGATGACCGGGCCGGCCTCGCGTGTATACGAAGGACAGGTCCGTCTATGAGTGAGCCCAGCCAATGACCGATAAGCCTCAAGTACCCGCACAAGCATCCCCGAGCGACAGTCTGGAGGCCGCTGCCGTCGCGGCGTACCTTGAGGCTAATCCGGACTTCTTCGTCGAACACGAGGAGCTGCTGCCGGCCCTGCGCATCCCCCACCAGCGCGGCGACACCGTGTCGCTGGTGGAGCGGCAGATGAAGATCCTGCGCGAGCGCAACATCGAAATGCGCCACAAGCTCTCGCACCTGATGGACGTGGCCCGCGACAACGACCGCCTGTTCGAGAAAACCCGCCGCCTGATCCTCACACTGATGGACGCCACCAGCCTGGAAGAAACGGTGATCGCCGTGGAAGACAGCCTGCGCCAGGATTTCCAGGTGCCCTTTGTCAGCCTGATCCTGTTCAGCGACAACCCGATGCCGGTGGGGCGATGGGTCAGCGGTGCCGAAGCACAGACCGCCATCGGCGGCCTGCTGTCCGAAGGCAAGACCATCAGCGGCACCCTGCGCGAGCATGAGCTGGACTTCCTGTTTGGCGCCGAACAGCGCAAGCAGATCGGCTCCACTGCCGTCGTCGCCCTCAGCCATCAAGGCCTGCATGGCGTTCTCGCCATCGCCAGCCGCGACCCGGCGCACTACAAAAGCTCGGTGGGTACGTTGTTCTTGACCTACATCGCCGAAGTGCTGGGCCGCGTCCTGCCGCGTTTCACCACCGCCCTGCGCGCGGTGCGCTAGGCATGGAACGGCAACTGGACGCTTACTGCGCTCACCTGCGCAGCGAGCGCCAGGTGTCGCCCCACACCCTGGAAGCCTATCGGCGCGACTTGAACAAGGTCCTGGAGTACTGCGAAAAACAGCAGATCGCCAGCTGGAAGGCCCTGGACATCCAAAGCCTGCGCAGCCTGATTGCTCGCCTGCACCAGGCCGGCCAATCCTCGCGCAGCCTGTCGCGCCTGCTGTCGGCGGTGCGCGGCCTGTATCACTATCTCAATCGCGAAGGCCTGTGCGAGCACGACCCGGCCAATGGCCTGTCACCGCCCAAAGGCGAGCGACGCCTGCCCAAGACCCTCGACACCGACCGCGCCCTGCAATTGCTCGACGGTGCGGTCGAGGACGACTTCCTGGCCCATCGCGACCAGGCGATCCTCGAACTGTTCTATTCCTCAGGTCTGCGCCTGTCGGAACTGACCGGCCTGAACCTGGATCAACTGGACCTGGCGGACGGCCTGGTGCAAGTGCTGGGCAAAGGCAGCAAGACCCGAGTGCTGCCGGTGGGCCGCAAAGCCCGCGAAGCCCTGCAACTGTGGCTGCCGCTGCGGTTGTTGACCAACCCGGCGGACGACGCGGTGTTTGTCAGCCAACAAGGCCGACGCCTGGGGCCACGTGCCATCCAATTGCGCGTCAAGGCGGCGGGCGAGCGTGAATTGGGCCAGAACCTGCACCCGCACATGCTGCGCCACTCCTTCGCCAGCCATTTGCTCGAATCATCCCAGGACCTGCGCGCGGTGCAGGAACTGCTCGGCCACGCCGACATCAAGACCACGCAAATCTACACCCACCTGGATTTCCAACACCTGGCAACGGTGTACGACAGCGCCCATCCACGGGCCAAACGCATCAAGGGCGGCGACTCATGAGTATCAAGCTGATCACCTTCGACCTGGACGACACGCTCTGGGACAACGTACCCGTCATCATCAGCGCCGAAGCGTCGATGCGTGAATGGCTGGCGAACCACGCGTCGAAGGTCGGCGACTTGCCCCTGGAGCATTTCGCCAGCCTGCGCCAGCAGGTGCTGGAGCGCCATCCGGAGCTGAAGCACCGCATCAGCGTGCTGCGCCACCGGGTGTTGATGCATGCCTTTGAAGAAGCCGGTTATCCACAGCCCGAGGCCACACAAATGGCCGATGTGTGTTTTGAGGCGTTCATTCATGCGCGTCATCAGCTCACCCCGTTCCCTGAAACCGAACCGATGCTGCAAGCGCTGCGTCAGCACTTCCTGCTAGGGGTAATCACCAACGGCAATGCCGATGTGCAGCGCGTTGGCCTGGCCGACTACTTCCACTTTGCCCTGCGCGCCGAAGACATCGGGATTGCCAAACCAGATGCGCGATTGTTTCAGGAGGCTATGAAGCGCGGCGGCGTGGAGGCCAGTGCGGCGGTGCATATCGGCGATCATCCAGGGGATGACATTGCCGGGGCGCAGCAGGCGGGGTTGCGGGCGGTGTGGTTCAACCCGACGGGCAAGGTGTGGGATGCAGATAAGCGCCCGGATGCCGAGATTCGTAACCTGGCGCAATTGCCAGAGTTGCTTCGCGGCTGGCAGTAAAAACGCAGATCAAACCTGTGGGAGCGGGCTTGCTCGCGAATGCGGTGTGTCAGTCAGCACATCAGTAACTGACAGACTGCATTCGCGAGCAAGCCCGCTCCCACATTGGGTATGCGGCGGGCCTTAGGAAATTATTCCAGACATGAAAAAGCCCGCAGCGACGGCGGGCTTTTCTTACAAGCAGGTGGCTGACCTCAGATAGGTCGGCTGCCGTACTTGTTATCCGGCTTCTTCGGTGGATCTGCCACCACGTTGGCCTCGACTTCCTGCACTTTGCCGCCTTTGGCGAGGAATTCTTCCATCGCGCGGGCCAGCGCATCGCGCTCTTTGTTCTTGGCTTCAACGCTCGGCAGTTCATCTACCGAAACGGCGGCCTTGGCTTTGCCTTTGGCCTTGGGAGCAGCGTCGTCGCCACTGTCATCGACCTCGTCGGCACTGCCATCATCCGCTGCAACTTCAAGACCTTCATCGGTCTCGTCGTCATCACCTACTTCGAGGTCGTCGTTTTCCAGATCATCGTCGCTCATGTTCTACCTCATGACTTGCGAAAAGCAGATTAGTTATAGCCCAGCTTCATCCCCTGTCGAGGCCGCTGGAAAAAAATCAACATCCACCGGATAACCAGTGGCTTATGCCCCATCACCGTGCAAGATGGCGAGGACTTTACGAGCACCGCCGTGTTCACGCTGCTCGCCGGATAAATACAGTTCTGCGCCCATCGGCGCGCATTCTAGCGCGCTCAGGAAAAAAACAAAGTGCCGAATACGCCTACATGCCTGTAAGACATTCGCATGCTTGAAAGTGGCTTGTGTGCCCCATCACAAACACAACGCAAAAACCGTTACAGCTTTGAGACACTGACAAACGCCAGGCAAAAAAATGCCCGGCAAGCCGGGCATCTTTTTTCCGCGTACTTACAAGTTGTAGCCGCGTTCGTTGTGTTGTGCCAGGTCGAGGCCGACAGCCTCTTCCTCTTCGGTAACCCGCAGGCCCATGACCATGTCCAGCACCTTGAGGATGATGTAGGTCACGATCGCCGTGTAGATCACGGTGAAGCCGACACCTTTGCACTGGATCCAGACCTGCGCAGCAACGTCAGTCACGGTGCCGAAGCCGCCCAGGGCTGGCGCTGCGAACACACCGGTCAGGATTGCACCGACGATACCGCCGATACCGTGCACGCCGAAGGCGTCCAGGGAGTCGTCGTAGCCCAGCTTGCGCTTGAGGCTGGTAGCGCAGAAGAAGCAGACCACACCGGCCACCAGGCCGATCACCAGGGCGCCCATCGGGCCCACGGTGCCTGCGGCTGGCGTTACAGCAACCAGGCCGGCCACGACTCCCGAGGCAATGCCCAGTGCGCTTGGCTTACCATGGGTGATCCACTCGGCGAACATCCAGCCCAGCGCTGCAGCAGCGGTCGCGATCTGGGTGACCAGCATCGCCATACCGGCGGTGCCGTTGGCCGCAGCGGCGGAACCGGCGTTGAAGCCGAACCAGCCCACCCACAGCATGGCCGCGCCGATCAGGGTGTAACCCAGGTTGTGCGGGGCCATCGGGGTGGTCGGGTAGCCTTTACGCTTGCCGAGCACGATGCACGCCACCAGGCCAGCCACACCGGCATTGATGTGCACCACGGTGCCGCCGGCGAAGTCCAGCACGCCCCAGTCCCACAGCAGGCCACCGTTACCGCTCCAGACCATGTGCGCGATCGGCGCATAGACCAGGGTGAACCAGATCGCCATGAAGATCAGCATCGCGGAGAACTTCATGCGCTCGGCGAAGGCACCGACGATCAGCGCCGGAGTGATGATCGCGAAGGTCATCTGGAAGGTGATGAACACCGCCTCGGGGAACAGTGCCGCAGGCCCGGTGATGCTGGCCGGGGTCACGCCCGCCAGGAACGCCTTGCCCATGCCGCCGAAGAAGGAGCTGAAGTTGACGACGCCCTGCTCCATCCCGGTCGTATCAAAGGCGATGCTGTAGCCGTAGACGACCCACAGGATGCTGATCAGGCCGGTGATGGCGAAGCACTGCATCATCACGGAAAGAATGTTTTTGGAGCGCACCATGCCGCCGTAGAACAGCGCCAGGCCTGGAATGGTCATGAACAGCACCAGCGCGGTGGATGTGAGCATCCACGCCGTGTCGCCGGAATTGAGGACTGGAGCAGCCACTTCGTCTGCCGCCATGGCCAGGCTTGGCATTACGATGGACAACAGGGCTCCTAGCCCTGCGAATTTACGCAGAGTCATATTGTTTTCTCCTGGGGCGTTGGGGTTTGGCGGCTTAGATTGCGTCGGTATCGGTTTCGCCGGTACGGATGCGAATAGCCTGTTCCAGATTGACCACGAAGATCTTGCCGTCACCGATCTTGCCGGTGTTGGCCGCCTTGGTTATCGCCTCGATAACCCGGTCAAGATCCTTGTCGTCAATGGCGACATCAATCTTCACCTTCGGCAGGAAATCGACTACGTATTCCGCGCCGCGATACAGCTCGGTGTGACCCTTCTGCCGACCGAAGCCTTTGACCTCAGTAACGGTAATGCCCTGCACGCCGATCTCGGACAACGACTCGCGTACATCGTCCAACTTGAACGGCTTGATGATGGCAGTGACTAGCTTCATGAAAACTCTCTCCCGAATTGGTGGACTTGCCCCAGGAAAACAAACCCGTCTCAAGTCTAAGCGCAGTGCCTGGCTTTGTAACGCATCGTCTCAACGGCAGTTGCCATTGCGACACCAGCGAACCACTGGTGACGAAACCTGTACCCCTGATCCGTCGGCGCACTGCATTCGTCACAGCGACTGCATCAGTGCATGGGTCATGATCGTCTAAGCAGAAACCTTGCCAGCTCCGTAAAAATCACTGAAATCAGTCCTTTGCCCACTTCTGCCCACCTTCGGGGCTTTTTGGCGGCCGTATTGCGCACAAAAACAGTGCGCCGCCGGACGGCACGTTGCGCGAAAAGCGTGCGCCCCACGCGGTGAAAAAGACTATAGACGCTGCGTGATACACTGCCGGCCAACAGTTATTCCGGAATATTTCCCATGCTCGCGCCCAAAGATCTCCTCGACGCCCTGAGCGGCCATGCCTCTCGCCTGTTCAGCGGCGACACCCCGCTGCCCCGCAACGAAATCGAAAGCCAGTTCAAGGCGCTGTTGCAAAGCGGCTTCAGCAAGCTCGACCTGGTGAGCCGGGAAGAGTTTGACAGCCAGATGGTCGTGCTGGCCCGCACACGTGCGCGGCTGGAGAGCCTGGAAGCGAAGGTCGCCGAACTGGAAGCACGATTGACGCCGCCATCTGCTGAATAAACGCGGCCCATTGTGGGAGCGGGCTTGCTCGCGAAGGCGGGGTGTCAGTCTCCGAGTTTATTGACTGACCCACCGCCTTCGCGAGCAAGCCCGCTCCCACATTTGGCCCCGTCGCTCTCTGGATACGTTCTGTAAAACCTCCCGCCATCGATAGTTTCACTCCTCGTCTACCCTTGAAAAACCCGCAGGATGCGGCCCCCATTTCAAGGAACGAGCATGTCCCTCGCCATCGTCCACAGTCGCGCCCAGGTCGGCGTCGAAGCCCCTTCCGTCACCGTTGAAGTGCACATGGCCAATGGTCTGCCGTCCCTCACCCTGGTGGGCTTGCCCGAAACCGCGGTCAAGGAAAGCAAGGACCGCGTACGCAGTGCCATCCTCAACAGCGCGCTGCAATACCCGGCCCGGCGCATCACCCTCAACCTCGCGCCCGCCGACCTGCCCAAGGACGGCGGGCGGTTTGACCTGGCGATTGCCCTGGGAATCCTCGCGGCCAGCGTGCAGGTGCCGGCGTTGATGCTCGATGAGGTCGAATGCCTGGGTGAACTGGCCTTGTCGGGCGCCGTGCGGGCGGTCAAGGGCGTATTGCCGGCGGCATTGGCCGCGCGCAAGGCTGGACGCACCGTGATAGTGCCGCGGGCCAATGCCGAGGAAGCCTGCCTGGCGTCGGGGCTGAAGGTGATTGCAGTGGATCATTTGCTGCAAGTGGTGGCCCATCTGAACGGGCACCAGCCCATTGAGCCCTACAAGTCCGATGGTTTGTTGTACTTGAACCGACCTTACCCGGACCTGAGCGAGGTACAGGGCCAACTCGCCGCCAAGCGCGCCTTGCTGATCGCTGCCGCCGGCGCGCACAACCTGTTGTTCAGCGGCCCGCCGGGCACCGGCAAGACCCTGCTTGCCAGCCGCTTGCCGGGCCTGTTGCCGCCGTTGAGTGAGCAGGAAGCCCTGGAGGTCGCCGCGATTCAATCGGTGGTCAGCCTGGAGCCGTTGAGCCATTGGCCCCACCGACCGTTCCGCCAGCCGCACCATTCGGCATCGGGGCCGGCGTTGGTCGGCGGCGGGTCGAAACCGCAGCCAGGGGAAATCACCCTGGCGCACCACGGCGTGTTGTTCCTGGATGAATTGCCGGAGTTCGACCGCAAGGTCCTGGAGGTACTGCGCGAGCCCCTGGAGTCAGGGCATATCGTCATCTCCCGCGCCCGCGACCGGGTGAGTTTCCCGGCGCGCTTTCAACTGGTGGCCGCGATGAACCCCTGCCCCTGCGGCTACCTGGGCGATGCCAGCGGACGCTGTCGCTGCACGCCGGAACAGATCCAGCGCTATCGCAACAAACTCTCCGGCCCGCTGCTGGACCGCATCGACCTGCACCTGACCGTTGCCCGGGAAGCCACCGCATTGAACCCCACGCCGCAAAGCGGCGACAACACGGCCACCGCCTCGGCGCAGGTTGCCCAGGCGCGGGAGCGCCAACACAATCGCCAGCGCTGCGCCAACGCCTTCCTGGATTTGCCCGGGCTGCGCCGGCACTGCGCGCTGTCCAGGCCGGATGAAGCGTGGCTGGAAAGCGCGTGCGAGCGTTTGACCCTATCCCTCAGGGCCGCCCATCGGCTGTTGAAAGTCGCCCGCACCCTGGCGGACCTGGAGTGTGTGGACACCATCACCCGCCCGCACCTGGCCGAAGCGCTGCAATACCGGCCAGTCGCCTGCGGCCAGGCCGATCAACGGTAGACCGGGTGACGCCGGCACAGCGCAATCACCTGTTCGCGCACATGATGGGCGACTCTATCGCTGTCATCGCGCTCCATTGCGTCAAGCACGTCGCACAGCCAGCCGGCCAACTGCTCGCATTCGAATACGCCGAAACCACGGGTGGTGACGGCCGGCGTGCCAATGCGCAGGCCCGAGGTCACAAACGGCGAACGTGGATCGTTGGGCACCGAGTTCTTGTTGGCGGTGATGTAGGCGTTGCTCAAGGCCGCGTCGGCTTCCTTGCCGGTGTAAGGCCGGTCGGACAAGTCGATCAGCATCATGTGGTTATCGGTGCCGCCCGAGACGATCTTGTACCCGCGCTGCTGCAACACCGCAGCCATGGCCCGGGCATTGGTCACCACCTGGGCCTGGTAGGTCTTGAACTCAGGCGTCAGCGCTTCCTTGAACGCGACCGCCTTGGCCGCGATCTGGTGCATCAACGGCCCCCCCTGAACCCCCGGGAACACCGCCGAGTCGAGCTTCTTGTAAAACGCTTCGTCTTGCCCCTTGGACAGAATCAGGCCGCCCCGAGGACCGCGCAGCGTCTTGTGCGTGGTGCTGGTGACCACATGGGCATGGGGCAATGGGTCCGGGTATTCACCGGCGGCGACCAGCCCGGCGACGTGCGCCATGTCGACCCAGAAAATCGCCCCGACCTTGTCGGCAATTTCGCGCATACGCGCCCAGTCCTTGTATCGCGAGTAGGCCGAGAAACCACCGATCAACATCTTCGGCCGTGTTTCCAAGGCAATGCGCTCCATCTCGTCGTAGTCGAGCAGGCCTGTCTTTGGATCGAGGCCATACGGCACGATCTTGTAATGACGGCCGGAAAAGTTCGACGGGTTACCGTGGGTCAGGTGACCCCCCTGGGCCAGGTTCATGCCCATCACCGTGTCGCCGGGGTTGATCAGCGCCAAGAATACGGCGGCGTTCGCCTGGGCACCGGCATGGGGCTGCACGTTGGCGTAGTCGCAATCGAACAGCGTCTTGACCCGCTCGATGGCCAGCCGCTCGGCCACGTCGACGTATTCGCAGCCGCTGTAATAACGCTTGCCCGGGTACCCCTCGGCGTACTTGTTGGTCAGCACCGTGCTCTGGATTTGCATCACCAGGGGGCTTGCATAGTTTTCGGAAGCGATCAGCTCGACATGGTCTTCCTGGCGATGTTCTTCGTTATGAATCGCCTCGCACAGCTGAGGGTCGAAAGCTTTAAGGGTCAACGTTGAATCGTACATGGTGAAGAGGTCCTTGAGTGAAAAGTCAGGCGCTGTGGGCCAGGAGTCGAGTAACACGCTCGGCGATGTCGTCGATCTGCGCGTCGTCGCAGATCAGCGGCGGCAGCAGGCGGATAGTGGTGCCCCGCGTCACGGTGATCAGCAGGTGTTGTTCGTCACGCGCGCGTCCCACCAGTTCGGCGCACGGGCGATTCAGTTCGATGCCGACCATCAAGCCCAGGCCGCGAATCGACACCACTTCCGGGTGATTGCCCAACGCCTCCTGCAACGTGGCCAACAGGCGCCGCCCCGAGACGGCCGCACGCAGCGGGATCTGGTCCCGCGCCATGATGTCGACCACCGTGCACCCGACCCGGCAGGCCAGCGGGTTGCCGCCAAACGTGGAGGCATGGTGGCCGGGCGAAAACAACTCGGCGGCCTTGCCCCGCGCCAGGCAGGCGCCAATGGGAAAGCCATTGCCCAGCGCCTTGGCCAGGGTGATCACATCCGGTACGACCTGCGCGTGCTGGAAGCCGAACCAGGCACCTGTGCGGCCCATGCCGGTCTGCACTTCATCGACCATCATCAGCCAGTCATGGGCATCGCATAGTTCTCGCAGGGCATGCAGGTACTCGCGGGACGCCGGGTGTACACCGCCCTCGCCCTGCACCGGCTCGACCAGCACCGCGACGATGTCGGGATACTGCTCGGCCACTGCGCGAATGGCGTCGATGTCGTTGTAGGGCACGCGGATAAAACCTGGCATCAACGGTTCGAAGCCGCGCTGCACCGCAGGGTTGCCGGTCGCGGCCAACGTGGCGAGGGTGCGCCCGTGAAAGCTGTTTTCCATCACCACGATCTGTGGCTGCGCGACCTGCCGGGCGTTGCCGTGCAAGCGCGCCAGCTTCAGCGCGGCTTCGTTGGCTTCCGCACCGGAGTTGCAGAAAAAGGCGCGCTGCATGCCGGACAAACCGCACAAACGTTCGCCCAACCGCGCCTGCCACTCGATCTGGAACATGTTGGTGGTATGCAGCAACTGGCCGGCCTGCTCGGCAATCGCCGCGGCGATCTCCGGGTTGGCGTGACCCAGGCTGGTCACCGCGACGCCCGCAATGGCGTCCAGGTATTGGACGCCCTGGGTATCCCAAAGATAGGGTCCCTCGCCCCGGGTAAACGCGACCGGTTGGCGGGCATAGGTGTGCATGAGGTACGCGGGTGCAGAAGACATCACAGGGTTTCCTTGCAAGTCACTCGATACGTAGGTTGTTCAAGGCCGGTCGATCAGGCGTCCGCCGTCGGCCAGTAGTAGGCGTCCGGCATGGCGCGGGCGCCGAAAATGGCCTGGCCGACGCGCACGACGGTGGCGCCTTCTTCAATCGCAATTTCAAAGTCGCCGGACATGCCCATCGACAACTCGCCCAGGCCGATACCCGCCGGGGCGCTGTCACGCAGGCGTTCGCGCAGTTCACGCAGACGTACAAAGCACGGGCGCACGCGGACCACATCGGCGGAAAACAGCGCCAGGGTCATCAAGCCGCGAACCCGCAGCGCGGAAAACGCCGGCAGGGCCTGTAGAAAATCCGCCACGGCATCCGGCGCCAGCCCGTACTTGCTGGCCTCGCCGGAGGTGTTGACCTGGACAAACACATCCAGCTGGCGCCCCTCGATCTGCAAGCGACGGTCCAGCGCCTCGGCCACCCGCAGGCTGTCCAGCGCCTGGAACTCACTGGCAAAGCGCGCGACCTGCTTGGCCTTGTTGGTTTGCAGATGGCCGATCACCGACCATTGCAGGTCGGTCAGGTCGGCCATTGCCTCCCATTTGCGCTGCGCTTCCTGCACCTTGTTTTCCCCCAGCAACCGGCAACCGGCGGCGTAGGCCAGGCGCAGATGCGCTTCATCAAAGGTCTTGCTCACCGGCAGCAGGCGCACGCTCGCCGGATCGCGCCCGACCCGTGCACAGGCGTCGTTGATCCGTTGCTGCACCGCCGCCAGGTTGCGACGGAAATCCTCCACGCTGGTGGCCTGCGGATAGCGGCCGTGACCTGAGTGCAGGGTACCGAGGTCTTGCGGTTGGGCGATTGTCACTGGGTCGCCTCCTTGACGGTCACGTCGGTCTCGGCCACTTGTGCCTTGCGCCGTGGCAGGCGGCCGTTGAGCACGGCGTACGCGGTCAGCCCGATCAATAGCCCCCAGAACGCGCCACCGATGCCCAGCAGGGTGATGTTGGCGGCGCACGCCAGGAAGGTAATCAACGAGGCCTCGCGGGATTTGACGTCCGCCATGGCGCTGGCCAGGCTCCCGCCGATGGTGCCGAGCAGCGCCAAGCCGGCCAGCGTCGTGATGAAGGTGGCCGGGAACGCCATGAACACAGCGGCCAGCGTCACCCCAAACACACCGATGAGGATGTAGAACACGCCCGCCGCTACCCCGGCGACCCAACGCTTGGACGGGTCTTCAGACGCTTCCTTGCCGGTGCAGATCGCTGCAGTGATCGCCGCCACGTTGAACGCATGGGAGCCAAACGGAGCCATGAGCAGCGATCCCAGCCCGGTCACGGTCAGGATCGGGTTGGCGCTGGTCTTGAAGCCATCGTTGCGCAGCACCAGCATGCCCGGCATGTACTGGCCCGTCAGCGTGATCAGAAACAGCGGCAGCGCCACGCTGAGCAGCGCATTCAGCGAAAACTCAGGCGCGGTGAACACCGGCGCGGCCAATTGCAGCGACAACCCGGACAGGTCCACGCGGTTCTGCGTCAACAGAAACACCAACCCCAGCACCAGGATGCCGACTACGGCGTAACGGGCGGTAAAGCGTTTGAGCACGATGTAGGCGACGATCAGCAACCCCACCAGCACCGGGTCCAGGCTCATGCCACCAAACGCACCGATACCGAATTGCAGCAGGATCCCGGCGAGCAACGCCGCGGCAACGCCTGGCGGAATCAGCCGGATGACTTTTTCAAAGCAGCCCGACAACCCCAGCAATACGAAGGCGACCGCGGAAATAATGTACGCGCCGACCGCCTCCGCGTAGGGCGTGGTAGACAACGCCACCACCAGGAACGCCGCGGCGGGCGTCGACCAGGCGGTGATGATTGGCTCGCGGCTGACCCAACTGAGAAACAGCCCGGTCACGCCGACGCCAATCGACACCGACCACACCCACGATGCCGTCAGCTCCGGACTGAGCCCGGCGACCCTGGCCGCCTGGAACACCAGGATAAAGGTCCCGCCATAGTTGACGATCACCGAGATTAGTCCGGCGATCACGGGATGAAACAGGTCGCGCAAGCGCAGCGATGACGGTGATCTCAGAGAAGACATGACGGATTTGCTCCTGACAGAACGAGGTTTCAGGCCCCGCGAGGTGGATAATTTTTAACCCTGAAATGGCTGGTTTTGCCCCGACACTTGCGCCAGGTTGACCAGACCACTTGGCAGACCGCCCGGGTTCAGCCGTGCACGCGGGCAAAACCCTGCATGAAGTCGCCCAGCGCCGCGACGGAATCGAGCGTGACCGCGTTGTAGAGGCTGGCGCGCAATCCGCCGACCGAGGCGTGCCCCTTGAGCCCGTAGAGGCCGGCCTGTTCGGCGCGCTGCACAAAGGTCTTTTCCAGCGCGGTATCGGCCAGCCGGAACGGCACGTTGTTGATCGAACGAAACGGCACTTGCACGCTGTTGCGATAGAACCCGTCGCTGTTATCGAGCACGCCATAGAGCAGCTCGGCCTTGGCCTGGTTGAGCCGGTGCAGGGCCTCGACGCCGCCGCTGCGCTTGATCCATTGGAGCGTCAGGTGGGTGAGATACCAGGGGAAGGTCGCCGGCGTGTTGAGCATCGACTGCGCGTCGGCGATGCGCGCATAGCTGAGAATGTCGGGGGTGAATGCCTGGGCGGCATCCAGCAGCGCCGGGTCGACAATCACCACCGTCAGCCCAGCAATGCCCATGTTTTTTTGCGCGGCGGCATAGATCAAGCCGTGCCGGGCCACGTCGATCGGCTTGGAAAGCAGGCTTGAGCAGGCGTCGCATACCAGCGGCACAGTGCTGTCGGGCACATCGGCAAATTGCACGCCGTGCACGGTTTCGTTCTCGGTGTAGTGCAGGTAGGCGGCGTCCGGGTTGAGGTTCCAGCCCGCCACGGCGGGGACGCGATCAAACCCGTCGGCCTTGGCGCTGGCGGCGATACGCACGTCGCAGTAACGCTGGGCAGCCTCGATGGCCTTGCCCGACCAGAGACCGGTATGCAGGTAGTCCGCGCTGCGTTTGTCGCCCAACAGGTTCATCGGCACCTGGGCAAATTGCAGCGAAGCACCGCCTTGCAGGAACAGCACCTTGTACGCGGCGGGCACCTGCAACAGCTCCCGCAGGTTCTGTTCGGCCTGGTGGGCGACTTCCATGAAGATCCCGCTGCGGTGGCTGATTTCCATCACCGACATGCCCGTGCCCGCAAAGTCGAAAAACTCCTCATGGGCTTGGCGCAGCACTTCCATGGGCAATGCCGCAGGGCCCGCGCTGAAATTGTGTGACCTGGCCATAATTGACGACTCCCTGTCGAAGCATGCACGCAGCATCTGGATTGGCCGCCGATGAAGGCGGTGGCAGGGTTTGAAGTCTACGGATAGACTGGCCTGCCGCTACAGGCCAATTCACGGAAGTTAGGCAGACCACATGGCAAAAACGTTCGAGTTGGAGACGCTGCAGATGCGGCTCAAGGATGCTGAATTCCAACTGCTGGACCTGCACCAGCGCATTCAACGCGCCTTGCGCGCCCTGATCCTGGAAGGCGCACTCGCCCCCGGCCTCAAGCTGCCGGCGACGCGGGTGTTGGCCAAGTCATTGGGGATCGCCCGCGACACCGTGGAAAACGCCTACGTGCAGTTGCACCGCGACGGTTTCATCGTGCGCCGCGAAGGTTCCGGCAGCTATGTGTGCGACGCCATCGGCACCGACTTGCGCGGCGCCTCGCGCCGACGCATCAAGGCCCAGGAAGTCAAAAGCAACCAGGCCACACCCGGCGCCGGCTTGAGCCAGCGCGGGCGGATGATCCTCGACAGCGGCGGCGTCACCGATCAACAGGTGATCAAGGCGTTCGCCACCGGCCTGCCGGAAACCCGCACCTTCCCCACCGACGTGTGGGAGCGCCTGCAACGCCAGGTGATGAAGGACTATCGCAGCCATGTGCTGTTGCACGGCGACCCCCAAGGCGCCGAGCCGCTGCGCAAGGCCATCGCCACCTACCTGAACCTCGAACGTGGCGCCAAATGCTCGCCGGACCAGGTGCTGGTGCTGAGCAGTACCCGCCAGGCGCTGTTCCTGTGCGCCCAGTTGCTGGCAGACGTGGGCAAACCGATCCTGCTGGAAAATCCGGGCTACTACGGCGCCAAGAAGGCCTTTGAAACCGCCGAGACCAAGGTGCTGCCCATCGATGTCGATGAGCATGGCATTCGCACCGACCTGCTGTACGCCGACCGCAGCGGCGCCCACTGCGTGTACGTCACGCCTTCGCACCAATACCCGACCGGCGCCACGCTGACCCTGGAACGCCGCCTCGAACTGATCAACTGGGCCGCGGAAAAAGGCAAATGGCTGATCGAAGATGACTACGACAGCGAGTTTCACTACGACGGCAAACCCACCGCCTGCGTGCAGGGCCTGGACAAGTACCAGCGCACGCTTTACATCGGCACCTTCAGCAAGACCCTCTACCCCGGCCTGCGCATGGGCTACATGGTGCTGCCGCGCGAGCTGGTCAAGGCCTTCACCTACGCCCGCAGCATGATGGACGGCCATACGCCGCAGATCCTGCAACTGACCCTGGCGCGCTTTATGGAAGACGGTCACTACAACGCCCACGTGCGCGCCATGCGCAAGCTCTACGCCGGGCGCCAGTCGATCATGCTGGACGCGATCGGCAAGCACTTGGCCGGGGTGGTAACGGCCTGGCGCCCGCAGGGTGGCTTGCAGATCCCGTGTCTGCTGCATGAAGGCTGGTCGGAAGAGAAAACCATCCGCCA
Source organism: Pseudomonas sp. RP-B7 (assembly GCF_059803535.1). Taxonomy (NCBI): domain Bacteria; kingdom Pseudomonadati; phylum Pseudomonadota; class Gammaproteobacteria; order Pseudomonadales; family Pseudomonadaceae; genus Pseudomonas; species Pseudomonas sp. RP-B7. The sequence goes on along the minus strand of NZ_JAPFHC010000006.1, from coordinate 165,561 downwards.
GGCCGCCAGTGCCGGTGTGCAGTTGTCCGGCCTCAGCCGACTGTATGCGGGCGAGGAAAAGAAGCAGGGCTGGCTGCTCGGCTATTCGTCCCTGACCGCCTACGAGATCGAAGCCGCCATGCTGCGCCTGGCGAATGCGCTGAAAACCCGCTAGTGACCCAGGGCGTAGTTCATCAACAGGCGCTGCGCCTGGGCATACATCCGCGCGCGCCGCAGCTTGTTGGCGCACGCTGTCGCGGCGGTCTGCGCTGGCGTGCGCAGGGTTTTGTGACGGTAGCGATGAGCGATGTCCGGCATGGCAGGTCCTTCTTCTGGCAAATGGCGGGAGGCGTCAGTAGGGCAGCCTGAAGCGCTTGGTCAGGCTGGCGACGCCTTCGCGGATGGACGTCGCGGTGCGGCGGTCGAAGGTGCCGCTGCGGACCCCGCCGAGCAAGGCCAGGATCATGTCGCCGATTTCCTGGAACTCTTCGATGCCCATCCCCCGCGAGGTGCACGCCGCGCTGCCCAGGCGGATACCGGAGGTGACGTTGGGCTTGGCCTGGTCGCCCAGTACCGCATTGCGATTCAAGGTGATGCCGATCTGTTCCAGGGCGTGTTCGGCGACATTGCCCGCCAGGCCCCAGGGCCGCAGGTCAATCACCGCCAAGTGCGAGTCGGTGCCCTGGGACACCACCGACAACCCGCCCTCCGCCAGCCGTCCGCACAAGGCCCGGGCGTTGGCGATGACGGCATGGGCATAGGTGCTGAAGCCCGGTTGCAGGGCCTCGCCCAAGGCCACCGCCTTGGCCGCGATGATGTGCATCAGCGGCGCGCATTGCAGGCCTGGGAACACCGCCGCGTTGATTTTTTGCGCAATCACCGGGTCATTGCACAGGATGATTCCCCCACGTGGCCCGCGCAGGGTGGTGTGCGTGGTCGCCGTGGTGACATGGGCAAACTCGATCGGCGACGGAAACGCGCCGCCCGCGACCAGCCCGGCCACCTCGGCGATGTCGACCATCAGGTAAGCGCCCACCTCGTCGGCAATTGCGCGAAACCGCGCGTAGTCCAGCGTGCGCGAGTACGCCGAAGCGCCAGCGATCAGCAGTTGCGGACGCTCTTGCCGGGCGATGCGCTCGACGTCCTCCATGTCTACGCGATGCGTCTCGGGGTGCACGCCATAGCTCAAGGCCTGGAACCACCGACCTGACAGGTTGAACCGCGCGCCATGGGACAGGTGCCCGCCAGCCTTGAGGTCCAGCCCGAGGATCTTGTCCCCCGGCACCAGCAATGCCAGCAACACCGCCTGGTTCGCCTGGCTGCCCGAATAGGGTTGCAGGTTGGCGTAGGCGCAATTGAATAGCCGCTTGGCGCGTTCGATGCCGAGGTTTTCCACCACGTCGACATTGTGGCAACCGGCGTAATAACGCCGCCCGGGGTAACCCTCGGCGTGCTTGTTGGTGAGGATCGATCCCTGGGCTTCGAGCACGGCGCGGCTGACCACGTTTTCCGTGGCCGTCAGTTCAATGGAATGGATCTGGCGCAGGCGCTCGGCTTCGATCGCGCCCCAGACTTCGCGGTCCACCTGGGACAAGTGATCGGCACTGACGAATGGCAGCGCACATCCGTCCCTTCGAGCGAAATTCGGCATATTGACTCCTGTCGGCGCACATCGAATAGCAAGCCACACCCGCCAGCGGGCTTATCCATGGCCGACTACCCTAACGGCCTCCCGACGCGCCAGATAGACCATTGCGTGCCGGTTCTACAGACCACTTCGCAACCACGCACCTTGTATCCCTGGGCACATCGCAAGCGGCTGGCATAACCCTACAAGTGGTCTGGTTACTCCGCCCGCAATGGACTACTGCGCAAGACCATAGCCTGCTTAATATCTGCGCCGATTCGAGCCGCAATGGCTTTTCCAATGCTCCGGCTCAACAAACGACTCTTCGCCCATTGAACAGGTTCAGCCATGTCGATCGTTCGTATCGGACTGCTCTCACAGGTCGCCACAGCGCACTTTGTCAGCCATTTGCACATCATGGTGCTGGCGGCATTGTTTCCGGTGTTGCCGGCGTTTCTGGGCGTCAGTTATGTGGAACTGGGCGTGGCGCTGAGCCTGTTCAATATCGTCACGGCGCTGGTGCAGGCCCCCATGGGTTACGCCGTCGACCACTATGGCGCCCGACGCCTGCTCATCGCCGCCGTGGCCTTGGGCAGCCTGAGCTTCCTGCTGATTGCGCTGTTCCCCAACTACACCTGCCTGCTGATCGCCATGGTCCTGGCGGGGCTGGCGAATGCGGTCTATCACCCGGCGGACTACGCACTGCTCTCCCAGGCGATCAACCCCGCCCATATCGGCAAGGCGTTTTCGGTGCACACCTTTGCCGGTTTTCTCGGCGCAGCGGTGGCCCCGGTATTGCTCCTCACGATTGCCACCGCCAGTCATCCGGGCCTGGCCTTCGTGGCGGCCGCACTGGTGGGCGTGGTGGCGCTGGGGGTGTTGCTGCTGCCCGGCTCGGGGCTGGCAGAAGTGAGCCATGTACGCCGCGTCGCCACGCCGTCCGACAGCAACGGCGGCCGACGGGCCGTGCTGCTCTCGCCGATGATCCTGAGCCTGACCTTGCTGTTTGTGGTGTTGAACCTGAGCACCAGCGCGATTGAAAAATTCTCTGTCGCGGCATTGATGCAAGGCCAGGGCGTGGCACTGACCTGGGCCAATGCGGCACTCACCGCATTCCTGTTCGCCAGCGCCTTTGGCGTGCTGGCCGGCGGTGCGCTGGCGGATCGGACCCGACGCCACGGCCTCGTCGCCGCCCTCGCCTTTGCACTGGCCGGCGTACTGATCCTGATTGTGGCCAACGCCGAATTGGGCGACATGGCCTTGCTGATCACCCTGGGCAGCGCCGGCTTCTTGACCGGCCTGATCGCACCGTCCCGCGACATGCTCGTCCGCGCCGCCTCACCCAAGGGCGCCGAGGGCAAAACCTTTGGCATCGTCAGCACCGGCTTCAACATCGGCGGCACGCTGGGGCCGGTCGGTTTCGGCTGGCTGCTCGACAGGGGCCACCCCGACGCCATCTTCTGGGCCAGCGCCGCTTTCATGGGATTGACCGTGGCGTTGACCTTGATGCAGTCCTGGTACCTGGAGCGATCAAACCCATCAACCGCACCGCTTGTGGCCCTTAAATGACCCAGGACAACACCGTGCCAACCGAATTGCCGCAGACTTGAAAAGCGCATGCCTGTAGAAAAAAACCACATGCGCAAACCAGACACAGACAAAAAAATAGCCTGACCAATGGGAAAGAAAACATGGACCGTTTGAACTGTGGAACCGATGACGTGGTTCAGAACATGCTGACGAAATTATCCGGCCTGTGGAAAACCCGCGCCGCCGTCAACAACCCACAACCCGACTACTGGAACCTGGCCTTCAACCCGGCCAAGCAGGATTTCAGTGCCTGCCTGCTGCCGTTCCGCGATCACCAGGCGTGGCGCGAAGCCCCGCAGGCCCTGCAATCGCAGTGCCTGTCCTACGCCTGGGGGATCTACAACCTCAAGACCATCTACATCGAATGCGATGTGGTGGTGCCTGCCTGCGAAGACATCATCAAGACCCCACCGCCCAGCCAGAACCGCGCCTTGCTGCAAGACGTGATGTCCCAGGCGCTGCTGGACGAGGCGCTGCATACGCGCATGTCGATCATGGCCTGCAACTACATCTACGACATGCGCAAACTCAAGCCGCTGGACTTCAGCGCGTTCAACCTGGTGACCTGGCGCGAAGGGCTGTTGGCCAACTGCACCGCCGAATGGGAACGGCGCCTGACCCGCTTTGGGGTCGCGTGCGCCAGTGAGACGCTGATCACCGACTACCTCAAGACCATGGCGGAAGACACCAGCATCCAGGCGATCTGTCATGAGGTCACCCGCACCCACGCCATGGACGAATGGAGCCATTCCAGCGTGTTCAGTTTCGTCGCGTCCGACATCGTGCACGGCCTGAGCCGCAAGGAGCGCGAGTACCTGCGCGCGGTGATTCTCAAGACCGTGCAGATGTTCGCCAACAACGAAATGGGCGCCTGGTCGACCGTGTTCGCGATGCTCGACTTCCCCCATGCCCAGGACATCCTGCATGACGTCGGCGACAACAATGAGATCAGCGTCTACACCGACTCGGTCGAAGCCCTGATCGACCGCATCGGCCTGACCGGCAACGGCCTGGGCAACGTCGACAGCGCAATGGACGCCCTTCGCGAAAAGGCCCGAGCATGAACGGCATGACACTTCTGGCGCGCTGCGAAAGCGTTACCCATGAAACCGCCGACATCAAGGTCTTCGCCCTGCGCGCCCACGGCGCCAGCGCCGAGTTCCTCGACGGCCTGCGCCCTGGCCGGCACGTGGCGGTGAGTTACCCGGACACCACCGGCACGCCCCAGCAGCGCCTGTATTCGATCACCCGCACACCGGCGGCGGACCTGTTTGAAATTGCGGTCAAACGCGAAGGCCACGGCGGCGTCTCCGACCAATTGCACGCGACCTTGTGCGCAGGCGAAACGGCACCGATGCACTTTGTCGCCGGCGACATTTGCCTGGCCTCGATTGTGGATTGCCAGCAGGTCGGCATGCTCGCCGGCGGCATTGGCATCACGCTGCCGATCGCCTTGCTGCGCGGCCTGCGCGAACGCGCACAGCGCGGCTTGGCGGTGCCCGATGTGGCGCTGGTGTTGTGCGTACCGAGCATTGCCCAGATCCCGTTCTTGCAGGAGCTGCTGGAGCTGGAACTGACCACGGCGTGGTTCGCCTTGCAGGTGTTTGTCACCCGCGAGACGGTCAAGAGCAACGGCCACTTCAAGGCCGGGCGCCCCAGCGCCGCCGACCTGAGCCTGCTGGGCGCGCCCGAGGCCGTGGTGATTTGCGGCAGCCAGGCATTTGCCCAAGGCATGCGCGAACACACCACGGCGCTGTTTCCTGACAGCACGCTGTTGATCGAATCGTTCACGCCGGTAGCGGCCCCCGCAGCGGCGGCCGAATCGCCGTCTAGCGTGCGCTTGCAGCTCAAGGACACCGACCAGGTGGTTGAAGGCCCCGCCGGCCAAAGCCTGCTGGCCATGCTCGAAGCCGGTGATATTGCCGTGCGCAGTCTGTGCCGGGCAGGGATCTGTGGTGTCTGCCGGGTCAAGGTGTCCGACGGCGACTACACCCTGCAACCGGACTTCTGCCTCAGCGATCAGGACAAGCAGCAAGGCTATGCCCTGGCCTGCTGCACCTTCCCGCGTTCCGGGACGCTCAACGTAGACCTGAACCCGCCGGCATGAACCGGCACTTAATCGCTTTCACACACGAGTTTTTTCCATGAAGACTGCAATTGCGCTGCGCCACATACATTTCGAGGACGCCGGCACCCTGGAAGCCGTCCTGGCCGCACAGGGTTACGCACTGCACTACCTTGACCCCATGCTCGACACACTCGACAGCGCGCACGTGCAAAAGGCCGACCTGCTGATCGTGCTGGGTGGCCCGATCGGGGCCTACGACGAGCAGCTTTACCCGTTCCTGCATGACGAGCTGGCGCTGATCAACCAGCGTTTGCAGTCGGGCAAACCGATGCTGGGGATCTGCCTGGGGGCACAACTGATTGCCCGCGCCCTGGGCGCCAAGGTGTACCCGCTGGGCGTCAAGGAAATCGGTTTTTCAGCCCTGACCCTGACCACGGCCGGCCAGGATTCGGTGCTCGCGGCACTGCAAGGCACCCCCGTACTGCACTGGCACGGCGACCAATTCGACATTCCCAAGGATGCCGTGCACCTGGCCAGCACGGCGGTCGGTGCCCACCAGGCATTCGCCCTGGGTCGCAACGTGCTGGCCCTGCAATTTCACCTCGAAGCCGATGTAAACAAGCTCGAACACTGGCTGGTCGGCCATGCCTGCGAACTGTCGCAAACCGGCATCAACCCCCACGCCTTGCGCGCCGCCGCCATCGAGCTGGGCGACCGCCTGACCGTGGCCGCCCGCACCGTGATCAACGACTGGCTGGACGCACTGGAAACGCCAGCACAGCACTGAACAGCAGGCCGTCGACCGTGACAGCCGCCTGAGCGACACCCACTAAAAACACAAGGATGAGGAATTAACATGATCGTAGTTTTGTTTGAGCTGCAAGCGCTGCCGGGCCAGGGCGAGACCTATGTCGATCTGGTCAACAAGCTGACGCCGATGCTTGAGCCCATGGAAGGCTTCATCTCCGTGGAGTGCTTTCAAAGCACCCTGAACCCCAAGAAAGTCATGTCGGTGACCACCTGGCGCGATGAAGAAGCCGTGGTCCAATGGCGCAACGTAACCGCGCACCTGTCGGCGCAAAAAGCCGGCCGCGACAAGATCTTCGACGACTACCGCGTGCGCGTGACCTCGGTGATCCGTGACTACGGCCTGCGTGATCGGGTCCAGGCGCCGTACAACGAGGTGATCGACGCCCAGCCAGCGGGCGCGACCGTGTAACCCTCGGCTTACGCGCTTGAGCAACGCCGGTGTATGGGAATCGCTATCCCGTACACCGGCGTTGCCGTGTCTGGGTCAACGAAAGCGGTCAACCTCATGGCGCAGGCCCGCCGCCAATGTCTCCAGCTCCTTGGCGGTAATCGCCAGGTTCGACACCACTTCACGCTGCTCGCTGTTGGCCAGGGCAATGCTTTGCAGGTTGCTGCTGAGCAAGGTCGCGGTGCTGCTCTGCTCCTGGGTCGCGGTGGTGATCGCGGCAAACTGCTGCCCCGCCGAACGGCTTTGCTCATCGATGCGCGCCAGAGCCGACGCGACATCGGCGTTGCGCGACAGGCCTTCCTGCATCAATACGTTGCCATGCTCCATGGTGCTGATGGCGTTGCCGGTCTCCTGCTGGATGCTCTGGATCATCCCGGAAATCTCGTCGGTGGCCTGGCGGGTACGCGAGGCCAGGTTGCGCACTTCATCGGCCACCACGGCAAACCCACGGCCCTGCTCACCGGCGCGCGCGGCTTCGATGGCGGCGTTGAGCGCGAGCAGGTTGGTCTGGTCGGCGATGGAGGTAATCACGCCGACGATCCCACCGATTTCCTGGGAACGCTGGCCGAGGGTGTTGATCACCGTGGCCGTGCTGTTCAAGGCGGTGGCGATGTGCTCCAGGGACGACGACGCCTCTTGCATCGAATTGCGGCCGATGCGCGTCTGCTGGGCGTTTTCCTGGGCCAGGCGTTCGGTGCTGCCCATATTGTCGGCAATGTTCAACGAGGTGGCGCTGAACTCTTCCACCGCGCCGGCCATGCTGGTGATCTCGCCGGATTGCTGCTCCATGCCTTCATAGGCACCGCCAGACAAACCGGACAACGCCTGGGCGCGGCTGTTGACCTCTTCGGCGGCCTTGCGGATATGCGAAACCATGGTCGACAGCGCTTCACCCATCTGGTTGAAGCTGCGTGCCAGTTGGCCGATTTCGTCATGGCTGGAGACGTTCAGACGGGCACTCAAATCGCCCGCGCCGAGGGCTTCGGCCTGGCGTACCAGGTCGCTCAACGGCGCCAGCTTGCTGCGTAGCAACCACACCGTTGCGCCCACCGCCAGCAACATCGCCAGTACGCTGCCGATGATCAGGCGAATCCCGACCGACCACGTCACGGAGCGAATCTCTGCCTTGGGCATGCTCGCCACCACCGACCACGGCCCGCCGTCGAACGGCACCGCGACGCTGTAGAAGTCTTCGTTCTTGTCGCTCCAGAAGCGCCCTTCACCCGGCTTTTTCGCCAGGTCGACGATCACTGGGGCCGCCTGGTCCAGCGCCTGCACGCCCGCGGGCGGCACCAGCCAGTGTTTCTGCTCATCGAGCAGCGCCAGGGAGCCGGTCTGGCCGATGCGGAAACGCTTGAGGTTATCGAACTGGGCGTTTTGCGCGTCGGTGTAGTCGAAACCGACAAACAGCACCGCGATGACTTTGCCCGCGCTATCGCGCACCGGCGTGTACTGGGTCATGTAGGAACGTTCGAACAACACTGCACGGCCGACGTAGCTTTGCCCGGCCAGCAGGCGTTGATAGGCCGGATGCTGGTGATCCAGCGCGGTGCCGATGGCACGGCTGCCGTCCTGTTTGGTCAGGGACGTGCTGACGCGCACGAAGTCCTCGCCCGTGCGCACAAACACGGTGGCCACGCCGCCCGAGGTGTCCTTGAACTCATCGACTTCGGCGAAATCGTTGTTCAGCACCGCGTTGCCCAGGTACAGGCCCGGGGTCTGCACGCCGGCCACGCTCACCGGCTGGTCGGCACGCACACTCAAACCGGCGCCGAAGCGCTTTTCGAACAGCCCGCTCAAACGCTGGGTACTTTCGCGCAAGGTGCTGTGGAAGGTGTTGAGTTGATCGGCGAGCAGGCGCGCTTCGCTGGCCAGGTGTTCCTCGCGGGTGTCGAGGTTGGCGGAGTCGAGGGAACGCAAGGCAAACACCGTACTGCCGCTGATGACGACAGCCAAAATCACGGCGAGCGCGAGGCCTAGCTGGGAAGCAATCCGAGCACGAGGTTGAGACATGACAGCTCCTGGCCGAGGCCAGGATCATCCTGATCTCATAGCGCTGCTCGGCAAATTATCTGGTGGGTAGCGTTGGAGTACGATGGTTCCAACACACCTACTTCGGCGGCGCCGAGCAATACTTGAGTACTGCACAGGGGTATCACGCAAACGATTGCTATACCGAGCCATCCCCCTTCAATCGAGGCGCTCTACCGCCGGCAGTGCCATGGCCTGCACCTCGCTCTGGAGAAAGTCCGCCAAGCGGCGCAGGCGCTCACCGCCGGGACGGGTTTTCGGCCACACCAGATAGTAATTTTCCCCACTGGCCACGGCAGTTGGCCACGGCAGGCTCAATCGCCCCTGGGCGACGTCTTCGGCCACCATCAGCAAGTCCCCCATGGACACGCCGTAACCCCGCGCAGCGGCGATCATGCCCAGCTCAAGGGTATCGAACACCTGCCCGCCCTTGAGCGAGACCTGCGACGACAAGCCCATGCGTTGCAGCCAGTTGCGCCAGTCACGGCGGTCGGGCGTGGGATGCAGCAACTCGGCAGTGGCCAGGCGCGTAGCGTCCCACGGGCCGTCGTCCAGCAGGTTCGGCGCGCCCACCGGGATCAACAACTCGGGGAACAGGTAGCAGGCTTCCCAGTCCGCCGGAAAATGCCCGTCGCTCAACAGCACCGCGCAGTCGAACGGCTCCTGGTTGAAGTCCACCTCGTCCACGCTCATCCACGCGCTGGTCAATTGCACCTCGTTGCCCGGCTGCAACGCGCGGAACCGGCTGAGGCGCGCCAGCAGCCAGCGCATGGTCAGGGTGGACGGCGCCTTCATGCGCAGGATGTCATCTTCGGCGTTCAAGGTATGGCAGGCCCGCTCAAGGGCGGCGAAGCCTTCACGTACGCCCGGTAGCAGCAGGCGGGCCGCTTCGGTGAGCTGCAACGTGCGGCCACTGCGCTGGAACAGGCGGCAGGCGAAATGTTCCTCCAGGGTGCGGATGTGCCGGCTCACCGCGCTTTGGGTGATGGACAACTCCTCTGCCGCGCGGGTGAAGGAGTGGTGTCGGGACGCGGCTTCAAATGCGCGCAACGCGTAAAGCGGAGGAAGACGACGAGACATAGGGAAGGCTCCGACAGCAGGATGCCGAAACCCTACCAGAATCATTCAGGCATGAGTTTTAATCATGCAAGTGATCGCTTTTATCCCTTTGTGCAATAGGCCCAGAGCGCCGAGAATCAACCCTTCCACAACCCTATGACTTTTTGAGCGTGATGATCATGCAGCATCCGGCACGTACCGAACTCTGGGCCATTCTACGGCTGTCAGGGCCGTTGATTGCCTCACAGTTGGCGCACATGTTGATGGTGCTGACCGACACGCTGATGATGGCCCGCCTGAGCCCCGAAGCCTTGGCCGGTGGTGGCCTGGGCGCGGCCAGCTATTCGTTCGTGTCGATTTTCTGCATCGGCGTGATTGCGGCGGTGGGCACCCTGGTAGCGATCCGGCATGGCGCGGGCGACATCGACGGTGCAACACGCCTGACCCAGGCCGGGCTGTGGCTGGCCTGGCTGATGGCGCTGGCCGCTGCGCTGCTGCTGTGGAACCTCAAGCCGGTGCTGCTGATGTTCGGCCAGACCGAAACCAACGTGCACGCCGCCGGGCAATTCCTCACGATCCTGCCCTTCGCCCTGCCCGGCTACCTGAGCTTCATGGCCTTGCGCGGTTTCACCAGCGCCATCGGCAAGGCCACCCCGGTGATGGTGATCAGCCTGTGTGGCACGGTGCTCAACTACCTGCTCAACCACGCCTTGATCGAAGGCATGTTCGGCTTGCAGAAACTGGGTTTGATGGGCATCGGCCTGGTGACCGCGATTGTGGCCAACGGCATGGCATTGGCGTTGATGTGGTACATCCGCAGCAACCGCGCCTATGCTGCCTACCCGCTGGGCACCGGCCTCCTACGCCTGAACACGCACTATCTGCGCGAACTGTGGCGCCTGGGCCTGCCGATTGGCGGCACCTATGCGGTCGAGGTCGGACTGTTTGCCTTCGCCGCGCTGTGCATGGGCACCATGGGCAGCACGCAGCTGGCGGCGCATCAGATCGCCCTGCAAATCGTCTCGGTGGCCTTCATGGTGCCGGCGGGAATGTCCTACGCGGTGACCATGCGTATCGGCCAGCATTACGGTGCCGGGCAACTGCTGCAGGCACGTTTGGCCGGCCGGGTCGGCATCGGCTTTGGCGCCGCGGTGATGTTGGGATTTGCGGCGGTGCTGTGGCTGTTTTCCGACCCATTGATAGGACTGTTCCTCGACCACAACGACCCGGCATTCCACGACGTGATCGTCCTGGCCGTCAGCTTGCTGGCCGTGGCGGCGTGGTTCGAGTTGTTCGACGGGGTGCAGACCATTGCCATGGGCTGCATTCGCGGGCTGAAGGACGCCAAGACCACTTTCCTGGTGGGCCTGGGTTGCTATTGGCTGATCGGTGCACCGTCGGCGTGGCTGATGGCGTTCACCCTCGGTTGGGGGCCGACAGGCGTGTGGTGGGGTTTGGCGCTGGGGCTGGCGTGCGCGGCGGTGAGCCTGACATGGGCGTTTGAGGCGAAGATGAAGCGGATGATCCGCCACGAGCCGCAGGTTCAAGCCACATTTCAGGCGGCACAAGCGGAGTAACGACCTAACCAGGTCAACAACTGTGGGAGCGGGCTTGCTCGCGAATGCGCTGGGTCAGCCAAATAGTCAGTGACTGATACACCGCATTCGCGAGCAAGCCCGCTCCCACACAAGCCCGCTCGCACAGTCGACCGGCGTTGCAATTCAACCCAGTAAAGCCTCACGGCCTTTGCCGAAGGTCAGGTACTCGATCAACTCCGGCAACGGCAACGGCTTGCTGATCAGATATCCCTGGGCCTGGTCGCATCCAAACAACCGCAACAACGCCAGTTGCTCAGGGGTTTCCACACCCTCGGCCACCACTTCCAGGTTGAGGTTGTGGGCCAGGTTGATCATCGCGTGCACCAGTTTGCGGTTCTCTTCGCGCTCTTCCATGCCGCCGACAAAGCTCTTGTCGATCTTGAGCAAGGCAATCGGCAGGCTGTTGAGGTGCACGAACGATGAGAAACCGGTGCCGAAGTCATCCAGGGAAAAACGCACGCCGAGGCGACCGAGGGCGTCCATGGTCTGCTTGACCAGATCGCTGCGGCGCATCACGGCGGTTTCGGTGAGTTCGAATTCCAGCCATTGCGCTTCCACGCCGCGCTCGGCGATCAGCCGGCTGAGGGTGGAGAGCAATTGGCTGTCCTGGAACTGGCGGAACGACAGGTTGACCGCCATGTGCAACGGCGGCAGGCCACGTTCGCGCAGGTCTTGCATGTCGCGCAGGGCCCGGGAAATCACCCAGTAACCCAACGGCACGATCAGCCCGCTTTGCTCGGCCAGGGGCACGAATTCGCTGGGCGGCAACAGGCCGCGCTCGCCGTGACGCCAGCGCACCAGGGCTTCGAGGCCGACGATGTGCCCGTCGTCCAGGTCCAGGCGCGGCTGGTAGTGCAACTCCAGCTCATCCCGACGCAGGGCGCGGCGCAGTTCGCTTTCCAGGTCGGCCAGGCTGCGCGCGTTACGATTGATGCGTTCGTTGAAAATATGAAAGGTGCAGCCCTGGGTGCTCTTGGCTTGCTGCATGGCGATGTGGGCGTGCCACATCAGCGGGTCGGCGCCAGCACGCGCACGCGCATGGGCCATGCCCAGGCTGCAACCGATCAACAGGCTTTCACCGTCCACCCAGTAGGGTTCGGCCATGACCTCGGTAATGCGTTCGGCCATCCACTCGGCGCGCTGGGGCGCACGGCGGGTGTCGATCAGCAGGGCGAATTCGTCGCTGCCCAGGCGCGCCAGTTGGTCGCCGGCTTCCAGCTGGCTCTTGAGCCGCGAGACCACTTGCAGGATCAACCGGTCGCCGGCCTGGTGCCCGAGGGCGTCGTTGGCGTGACGGAAATTGTCGAGGTCCAGGTGACCGAGGGCCAGGCCGCGACCTTCATTCTCGGCCAGCCGCGCCGCCAGCAAGGTCTGGAAACCCTGGCGGTTGGCGATACCGGTCAGCGGGTCTTGCTCGGCGAGGCGTTGCAGGGTGTTTTCCAGCACACCGCGTTCGCGCACATGGCGCAGGCAGCGGCGCAATGTATCGGCGTCCAACACCGTGCGAACCAGCCAATCGCTGGCACCCAACGGCGGCACCAGCGGCTCCTGCTCCAACAGCAACACACACGGCAAGCTGCAACGACCGGGAGCGGGTTGCAGGCCTGGCGTGGTCAATAGCACGGCACCGTGGTCGTCATCGAACAGACGACTTACGGAATCCCAATTTGGTGCACTGATCAGCACAGCCCCATCGCCCATCGGCGCCAGGCACTCGCGCAACAACGCTGCCCATGCCGGCTCATCGGCCAGCAGCAGCAAACGCAAGGGTTCGACAGGCGTAGACAAGCTAGCTCCCTAGACTCTGCAAGATTTCGTTGGCGACAGGCAGTATGACGTGCGGCCTGACAATCACCAATGATAGGGGTTATCAAATACACAGACTGCACGCAGTTAGTCGCAAATGCCCTGACATCCTGCGGCAAAGTAGCAAAACCGGCAAATTTAGATCGAGTGGTACGTCACACCGTCGTTCTGAGAGAGCAGAATCCTGCCAGCCTGTTAAAATGCCCGCCCTTTTGAACAACGACTCCTGAAATTCTGTATGTCCCGACTCAATCCCCGGCAGCAAGAAGCCGTGAACTACGTCGGCGGCCCTCTATTGGTGCTCGCCGGCGCAGGCTCCGGCAAGACCAGCGTGATCACCCGCAAGATCGCGCACCTGATCCAGAACTGCGGTATCCGCGCCCAGTACATTGTCGCCATGACCTTTACCAACAAGGCGGCGCGGGAAATGAAAGAGCGCGTCGGCACCCTGCTCAAGGGTGGCGAAGGCCGTGGCCTCACCGTGTGTACCTTCCACAACCTGGGCCTGAACATCATCCGCAAGGAGCATGCACGCCTGGGCTACAAGCCGGGCTTCTCGATCTTCGACGAGACCGATGTGAAGTCGCTGATGACCGACATCATGCAGAAGGAATACGCAGGCGACGACGGCGTGGACGAGATCAAGAACATGATCGGCGCCTGGAAGAACGACCTGATCCTGCCGCCCCAGGCCCTGGAAAACGCACGCAACCCCAAGGAACAGACCGCCGCCATCGTTTACACCCACTACCAGCGCACGCTCAAGGCGTTCAACGCGGTGGACTTCGACGACCTGATCCTGCTGCCCGTGAAGTTGTTCGAGGAACACGCCGACATCCTCGAAAAATGGCAGAACAAGGTGCGCTACCTGCTGGTGGACGAATACCAGGACACCAACGCCAGCCAGTACCTGCTGGTGAAAATGCTCATCGGCAAACGCAACCAGTTCACCGTGGTAGGCGACGATGACCAGTCGATCTACGCCTGGCGCGGCGCCCGCCCGGAAAACCTGATGCTGCTCAAGGACGACTACCCGTCCCTGAAAGTGGTGATGCTGGAGCAGAACTACCGCTCTACCAGCCGCATCCTGCGTTGCGCCAACGTGTTGATCTCGAACAACCCCCACGAGTTTGAAAAACAACTGTGGAGTGAGATGGGCCACGGCGACGAGATCCGCGTGATCCGCTGCCGCAACGAAGACGCCGAAGCCGAGCGCGTGGCCGTGGAAATCCTCAGCCTGCACTTGCGCACCGACCGGCCCTACAGCGATTTCGCGATCCTGTATCGCGGCAACTACCAGGCCAAGCTGATCGAGCTGAAATTGCAGCACCACCAGGTGCCGTATCGCCTGTCGGGCGGCAACAGCTTTTTCGGACGTCAGGAAGTAAAAGACCTGATGGCCTACTTCCGGCTGATCGTGAACCCGGATGACGACAACGCCTTCCTGCGCGTGATCAACGTGCCGCGCCGCGAGATCGGTTCCACCACCCTGGAAAAGCTCGGCAACTACGCGACCGAACGCAAGATCTCGATGTACGCCGCCACCGACGAGATCGGCCTGGGCGAACACCTGGACACCCGTTTCACCGACCGCCTGTCGCGCTTCAAGCGCTTCATGGACAAGGTCCGCGAGCAGTGCGCCGGCGAAGACCCGATCAGCGCCCTGCGCAGCATGGTCATGGACATCGACTATGAAAACTGGCTGCGCACCAACAGCTCCAGCGACAAGGCCGCGGATTACCGCATGGGCAACGTCTGGTTCCTGATCGAAGCGCTGAAGAACACCCTGGAAAAAGACGAAGACGGCGAGATGACCGTCGAAGACGCCATCGGCAAGCTGGTGCTGCGCGACATGCTCGAACGCCAGCAGGAAGAGGAAGACGGCGCCGAAGGTGTGCAGATGATGACCTTGCATGCATCCAAGGGCCTGGAATTCCCCTACGTGTTCATCATGGGCATGGAAGAGGAAATCCTCCCACACCGCTCCAGCATCGAAGCCGACACCATCGAGGAAGAACGCCGACTGGCCTACGTGGGCATTACCCGCGCCCGTCAGACCCTGGCCTTCACCTTTGCCGCCAAGCGCAAGCAATACGGCGAAATCATCGATTGTGCCCCCAGCCGGTTCCTGGATGAACTGCCGCCGGACGACCTGGCCTGGGAAGGCAATGACGACACCCCGACCGAGGTGAAAGCCGTTCGCGGCAACACCGCCCTGGCGGACATACGCGCGATGCTAAAGCGCTAGAATCGACTACTTTTCAATCTACTTTCGACGCGTATTGCGTCAACAGAGGAAGCTTTCGTGGAAGCACTGCACAAGAAAATTCGCGAAGAAGGCATCGTGCTTTCCGATCAGGTACTCAAGGTCGACGCCTTTCTGAACCACCAGATCGATCCGGCGCTGATGAAACTGATCGGCGACGAATTCGCTGCGCTGTTCAAGGATTCGGGCATCACCAAGATCGTCACCATCGAAGCCTCGGGCATCGCGCCGGCGATCATGACGGGCCTGAACCTGGGGGTCCCGGTGATTTTTGCACGCAAGCAGCAATCGTTGACCCTCACCGAAAACCTGCTGTCGGCGACGGTGTACTCCTTCACCAAGAAGGTCGAAAGCACCGTGGCGATCTCGCCGCGCCACCTGACCAGCAGCGACCGTGTACTGGTGATTGATGACTTCCTGGCCAACGGCAAGGCGTCCCAGGCGCTGATTTCGATCATCAAGCAAGCCGGTGCCACCGTTGCCGGCCTGGGGATCGTGATCGAGAAATCGTTCCAGGGTGGCCGTGCAGAGCTGGATGCGCAGGGTTATCGGGTTGAGTCGCTGGCGCGGGTTAAATCGCTGGCCGGTGGCGTCGTGACCTTTATCGAGTAAACACTACTCCTGAACGCGCACGGTTAAAAATGTGGGAGCTGGCTTGCCTGCGATCGCGGTGGTACAGCGACATTGATGTCGCCTGACACTCCGCTATCGCAGGCAAGCCAGCTCCCACAGTTGGTTTTGTGTGGGTTGTTAGTGCGCGGTGGCCTGTAGGCCGGCGAGCAGCAGGCGCTGGTACAAGTCCTCTTTCAGCCCTTCCGGCTGATCCAACCCCATCCGTTTCAAGTGCTCTGGAAACACCTCCGGCTCCGGCGCATCCAACGCCGCCTTGCCCAACTCCAGTATCTCCGTCAGCTTGAATTTGCTCTTGAGCCAGTTCAACGCGCGCAACAGATCCCGCTCCTCATCGGTAAAGTCGCTGCCCAGCGGGTACTCCGTAAACAACCGTCGATGCCGGGCCTGGATACCTGTGAGCCGCTGCGGCGTGTTGTCGGCAAAGCGCGGATCGAGCTGAAAATCCTTGGGCAACTTGCCGGCCTTCTGTGCCTGTTCGATCAAGTCGTGCTGGAAGCGTGAGTCGGTGATATTGAGCAACGCCTCAATCACCTTGGCATCCGTCTGACCGCGCAAGTCGGCAATTCCGTACTCGGTGATGACAATGTCCCGCAAGTGTCGGGGAATGGTGCAGTGGCCGTAGTCCCAGACGATATTGGAGCTGACCTCCCCCGCCGCCTCGCGCCAGCTGCGCAGGATCAGGATCGAGCGCGCACCCTCCAGCGCATGGCCCTGGGCCACGAAGTTGTACTGCCCCCCCACACCGCTGAGTACCCGGCCGTCTTCCAACTGGTCGGCCACCCCCGCACCGAGCAAGGTGACCATGATGGCGCTGTTGATAAACCGCGCATCCAGGCGTTGCAGGCGCTTGAGTTCTTCCTGGCCGTACAGCTCGTTGATGTAGCTGATGCGGGTCATGTTGAATTCAAGGCGTTTGCCGTGGGTCATCTCCTGTAGGCGCTGGTAAAAACTCCGCGGCCCGACAAAAAAACCGCCGTGGATCGAAACCCCATCCGATTGCGCGGCATCGTCCAGGGTGCCGGCGTTGGCCTGTTCCTGGGTCGGCACATCCGGGTAGACCTTGCGCCGCACAATCCCGGCATCGGCCAGTACCAGCAGACCGTTGACGAACATTTCGCTGCAACCGTAAAGGCCGCGGGCGAAGGGTTCGACGCCGCCTTCATGGCTGATCAGCGGCGCCCACTGGTACACGTCGAGGTCGGTCAGCAACGAGCGGTAGGCTTCGTTGTCGGCCTGGCGCGCCAGCAGCGCGGCGGTCAGCGCATCGCCCATGGAGCCGATGCCGATCTGCAAGGTGCCGCCATCGCGCACCAGGGTGCTGGCGTGCAGGCCGATAAAGTGGTCCTGAAACCCCACCGGCATGTTTGGCGTGGAGAACAGCGTGGTGCTGTCCTTTTCGTCGATCAGGTAATCAAAGGCGTCCATGCCCAGTTCGGAATCACCGGGCATGTAGGGCAACTCGGTGTGGACCTGGCCGACGATCAGGACGGTTTCCCCGGCGGCGCGGCGCTTGGCGATCATCGGTAGCAGGTCGAGGGTGATGTCAGGGTTGCAGCTCAGGCTCAGGCGATCAGGATGCTCGGCGCTGCTGGCCACCAGTTGCGCCACCAGGTTCAGGCCGGCGGCGTTGATGTCCCGGGCGGCGTGGCTGTAGTTACTGCTGACGTAATCCTGCTGGGCCGAAGTGCTGTGCAGCAGGCTGCCGGGCTGCATGAAGAACTGCTGCACGCGGATGTTGTGTGGAAGGCTGTCTTTGCGCAGGTCGGCGAGAAAATCCAACTCGGGATAATCGCCAAACACCCTTTCAATAAAAGGTTCGAGAAAGCGTTTCTGCAAGCCGTCGCCCAGGGTTGGACGGCCCAGGCTCAGCGCGGTGTAGATCGTCAGCGCCCGCTCCGGCAGCTTGGCAATGCGCCGGTACAACGCGTTGACGAACAGGTTGGGCTTGCCCAGACCCAACGGCATACCCAAATGAATATGCGCCGGCAAACGCGCGAGTACGTCGTCAACTGCTTGCTCGATTGAACACAACTGCACCATCCGACCCTCCTGAACATTCCGTGATTAGGGGTTGGACAGAGAGTGGCGGGTGTTTGCTGCAATGAACAGCCCTCAGCACACATAACGGGCACAAAAAAGCCGCTCGTAAGCGGCTTTTTTGGCGAAGATCGGCGGATTAGAGCCCGGACATCTTCTTGATGGCGCCCTTGAGGTCGTCATCCGAGCAATCAGCGCAGGTGCCTTTTGGCGGCATGGCGTTGATACCGGTGATCGCCTTGGCCAGGATGCCGTCGAGGCCGCCCTGGTGGTCGGCGCGCTCTTTCCAGGCGGCGGTGTCGCCGATTTTCGGCGCGCCCAACAGGCCGGTACCGTGGCAGGCGTTGCAGTGCTTGGCAATGATGTCGTCCGGGGTTTTCGCCCCGCCTCCACCAGCGGCGACAGCGACTTCCATCCCCTTGCATTCCTGGCCCTGGACGCAGACTTGGCCGACCGGCTCCAGGCGTTTGGCAATGTCATCATTGGTCGCAGCTTGAGCGCTGACAGCCCATAGGGCCAGTACGGTTGCTGGTGCAGCCAGCATTTTCATAATTAGGTTCACGCGTTCACCCTCAATGGTGGCTATTCACGCCTGCGGCCACGGTTTCGCAGGCGGCGAAAGTATAACGGTTAGCCCGCCGGGCCGAAACAACCCTATTAAATAAAGGGGGATTCAGCCCTGCGGATACGGCTGCGGGAACCTCTGCAACGCTGGCAGGGCGCCTCTTTTGTTAAAAGTTCGCGGGTGTGGCTGCGCTGATTAGTCGCGCCGGCACATCGAACGGATTGCGAAAACGATGGGGCTTGGTGCTTTCAAAGTAGTAGCTATCGCCGGCTTCGAGCACAAAAGTTTCAAGACCGACCACCAATTCCAGACGACCTTCCACCAGAATCCCGGTTTCTTCGCCTTCATGGGTGAGCATTTCTTCGCCAGTGTCGGCGCCCGGCGGGTAGATCTCGTTGAGAAACGCAATCGCCCGGCTGGGGTGCGCCCGGCCTACCAGTTTCATGGTGACGGCGCCGTCAGAGATGTCGATCAGCTCATTGGCTTTATAGACGATCTGCGTCGGTATTTCCTGGAGGATCTCCTCGGAAAAGAACTCGACCATGGACATGGGGATACCGCCCAGCACCTTGCGCAAGGAGCTGATCGAGGGGCTGACGCTGTTTTTTTCGATCATCGAAATGGTGCTGTTGGTGACACCCGCACGCTTGGCGAGCTCGCGCTGGGAAAGACCCTTCAGTTTACGGATGGATTGCAGTCGTTCGCCGACGTCCAATGCAGGAGCCTCCTAGGATTCAGGCTTTGTTGTAATTGAGCGTTATCATGGCGACAGCGTTCAGTATTTACAACACTTGGGCCTAAATCCCGGGCAGCGGCGTTCGTAGCGGGCGGTCAATCGCCGGAATAGAGCCTTGGCACTCGGCGCAGGTTGCAGAAAATCTGGTAGGGAATGGTTTCGGCGGCAGTGGCGATGTCGCTGGCGAGGATGTTTTTGCCCCACAGCTCCACGGTCGAACCGAGACCCGCCTCAGGCACGTCCGTCAGGTCGACGCACAGCATGTCCATGGACACACGGCCGAGCAATTGGCTGCGCTGCCCGGCGACCAGTACCGGTGTACCTGTCGGTGCGTGGCGCGGGTAACCGTCGGCATAGCCCATCGCAACCACGCCGATGCGCATCGGTTTTGGCGTGATGAACTTGGCGCCGTAGCCCACCGGCTCGCCGGCCGGCAGTTCACGGACGCAAATGACTTTGGATTCCAGGGTCATCACCGGCTGCAAGCGCGCGGCCACGGCCTGGTCTTCGCCAAACGGCGTCG
Source organism: Pseudomonas sp. RP-B7 (assembly GCF_059803535.1). Taxonomy (NCBI): domain Bacteria; kingdom Pseudomonadati; phylum Pseudomonadota; class Gammaproteobacteria; order Pseudomonadales; family Pseudomonadaceae; genus Pseudomonas; species Pseudomonas sp. RP-B7. The sequence goes on along the minus strand of NZ_JAPFHC010000006.1, from coordinate 145,785 downwards.
CGCCGTACAGCATGATGCCGGGGCGCACCCAGTCACTGGACACGTTGGGCCAGCCCATCACCGCCGGCGAGTTGCGCAGGCTGACCTCGGCCGCCAGGCCTTGGCGCGCCGCGTCGAAGACCGCCACTTGCTCATCGCTGCGCGCACAATCAAGCTCATCGGCGCGGGCGAAGTGGCTCATCAATACGATCTTGGCCACTTTGCCGCTGGCCAGCAGGCGCTGGTACGCCTCGTGATAATCCTTGGGATGCAGGCCGACGCGGTGCATGCCGGAGTCGAGCTTGAGCCAGATGGTCAGCGGCTTGCTCAGCCTGGCCTGCTCGATCGCCTCCAGCTGCCACAACGAATGCACCACGCACCACAAATCATGCTCGATGATCAGTGGCAGCTCGTCAGCTTCGAAAAAACCCTCCAACAGTAACACCGGCGCGCGGATACCGGCGGCGCGCAGCTCCAGCGCCTCTTCGATACACGCCACGGCAAACCCATCGGCGTCGGCCTCCAACGCCTGGGCCACCCGCACGGCACCATGGCCATAGGCATCCGCCTTGATCACGGCAAGGGCCTTGGCCCCCGTGACTTCACGGGCCAATTGGTAGTTGTGGCGCAGGGCTTGGAGATCGATCAGGGCACGGGCAGGACGCATGGCGGCAGGCTTCTAGGCGACAGAGTGAAAAAAAACCGATGCCGCCCAATAACGTCGGCACCGGGGGAGGATCTGGTTTACGGCAGCGCAGCCACGACCGACAGCTCTACCAGGATTTGCGGTTCGCACAACTTGGCTTCAACCGTGGCGCGGGCCGGGGCGACGCCCTTGGGCAGCCACTTGTCCCACACCGCATTCATGCCGGCGAAATCGGCGTCGATGTCTTTCAGGTAGATCGTCACCGACAGCAACTTGGTCTTGTCGGTACCGGCCAGGTCCAGCAAACGCTCGATGTTGGCCAGGGTTTCACGGGTCTGCTGTTCAATCCCGGCGTTCATGTCGTCGCCGACTTGCCCGGCCAGATAGACGGTGCCGCTGTGGACTACGATCTGGCTCATGCGCTCATTGGTGAGCTGGCGCTGGATTGACATGTTTTGCGGACTCCTGGTGGTTGCCGTAACGGGAAATATCGAGGCCTGCGGCGCTGATCTGCGGGGTTTTCCTGGCCATCAGGTCGGCCAGCAAGCGGCCCGAGCCACACGCCATGGTCCAGCCGAGGGTGCCGTGGCCGGTGTTCAGGAACAGGTTCTTGAACGGCGTGGCACCGACGATCGGCGTGCCATCGGGTGTGGTCGGGCGCAGGCCGGTCCAGAAAGTCGCTTCGGCCAGATCGCCGCCCTGAGGATAAAGGTCGTTGACGATCATCTCCAGGGTTTCGCGCCGACGCGGGTTGAGCGACAGGTCAAAACCGGCGATTTCCGCCATGCCGCCGACGCGGATGCGGTTGTCGAAGCGGGTGATCGCGACCTTGTAGGTTTCGTCGAGAATGGTCGAAGTCGGGGCCATCGCCGGGTTGGTGATCGGCACGGTCAGCGAATACCCCTTGAGCGGGTACACCGGCGCCTTGATCCCCAGCGGCTTGAGCAATTTGGGCGAGTAACTGCCGAGGGCCAGTACGTAGCGGTCGGCGGTTTCCAGCTTGCCGTCGATCCACACGCCGTTGATGCGTTCGCCGGCGTAGTCGAGGCGCTGGATGTCCTGCTCGAAGCGAAATTCCACGCCCAACTGCTTGCACATCTCGGCCAGGCGCGTCGTGAACATCTGGCAGTCGCCGGTCTGGTCATTCGGCAGGCGCAGGGCGCCGGCGAGGATGTCGGTGACGCTGGCCAGGGCCGGCTCCACACGGGCGATACCGGCACGGTCAAGCAGTTCGAACGGCACGCCGGACTCTTTCAGTACGGCGATGTCCTTGGCGGCGCCATCGAGTTGGGCCTGGGTGCGGAACAACTGGGTAGTCCCCAGGCTACGACCTTCGTAGGCAATGCCGGTCTCGGCGCGCAGTTCGTCGAGGCAGTCACGGCTGTATTCGGACAAGCGCACCATGCGTTCTTTGTTTACCGCATAGCGGCTGGCGGTGCAGTTGCGCAGCATCTGCGCCATCCACAGGTATTGATCGACATCGGCAGTGGCCTTGATCGCCAGCGGTGCGTGGCGTTGCAGCAGCCACTTGATGGCCTTGAGCGGCACACCCGGAGCCGCCCAGGGCGAGGCGTAGCCTGGGGACACCTGGCCGGCATTGGCGAAACTGGTTTCCATGGCAGCGGCGGGCTGACGGTCGACCACGACCACTTCAAAGCCGGCCCGCGCCAAATAGTAGGCACTGGTCACACCAATGACGCCGCTACCCAAGACCAGAACGCGCATTTTTATATCCTCATCGCGGGCGTGGCCGCTGACGTGTGTTGTTCGAGCAATGATGAGCGCAGTTTAAAAAACAATGACCAGTGCATTTCACTATATAAATGCCTATATTTGGCGACAATTCTCGGCAAAAACCCTTTTCACAGAGGCAGATCCCCTATGCGTACCAATACCCAGACCAAGCGGGAGCTGGACAAGATCGACCGCAACATCCTGCGAATCCTGCAAACCGACGGGCGGATTTCGTTCACGGAGCTGGGAGAAAAAGTCGGGCTGTCGACCACGCCGTGCACCGAGCGCGTGCGCCGGTTGGAGCGCGAAGGGATCATCATGGGCTACAACGCGCGGCTCAACCCTCAGCATTTGAAGGGGAGTTTGCTGGTATTTGTCGAGATCAGCCTCGATTACAAGTCAGGCGACACCTTTGAGGAATTCCGCCGCGCCGTACTGAAACTGCCCCATGTGCTGGAGTGCCACCTGGTGTCGGGTGACTTCGACTACCTGGTGAAGGCGCGGATTTCCGAGATGGCCTCGTACCGCAAATTGCTTGGCGACATCCTGCTCAAGCTGCCCCATGTGCGGGAGTCCAAGAGCTATATCGTGATGGAAGAAGTGAAAGAGAGCCTGAACCTGCCGATTCCCGATTAACTGGCACCTTGCTCCCACACTTTGACCGAGTACACCTGTCAGACCAATACTTGCCGGGTGCTCGCCATATAGTCGTGGATCTGCTTTTCCACCCGCGGGTGGATCAGCTCCACCGGCCGTCTCCCATTCGGGCACGGCAAGGTCTTAGTGGTGCCGAACAGCCGACAGATCAGTGGCCGCTCGTCGTACACCGTGCAACCGTTGGGGCCCAGGTGCACACAGTTCAGCTCGTCCATGGCAGCGTCCTGCTCGGCCGCAGTCTTGCGCGGCAGACGGGACATTTCTTCAGGCGAAGTGGTCACCGGCCCACAGCAGTCGTGGCAGCCGGGGACGCACTCGAACGAAGGAATCTGTCGGCGCAGTGCGCTGATCTTTTGGCTGTTGCAACTCATCGAAACACGTACCGAACGGCGAATAGGCGTGGATTCTGCCGCAAAAGCCCGCGGTGAGACAGCTTCGTCCGACCGCTGTATCCTGCGTCAAATTTTCCAAACAGGGATGCTCCCATGATCGCCAGCGCCCGGCACACCGCTTCCTACTATGCCGCCACCAGCGTGCCGCAACCCGATTACCCGGTACTGACCGGCGAAATGACGGCCGACGTGTGCGTGGTCGGCGGTGGCTTTTCCGGGCTGAACACCGCCCTGGAGCTGGCCGAACGCGGCTTCAGCGTGGTGCTGCTGGAAGCCCGCAAAATCGCCTGGGGCGCCAGCGGGCGCAATGGCGGCCAATTGATTCGCGGCGTCGGCCATGGCCTCGAGCAGTTCACCCCAGTGATCGGCAGCGACGGCGTGCGCCAGATGAAGCTGATGGGCCTGGAAGCTGTGGAGATCGTGCGCGAGCGCGTCGAACGCTTCCAGATCCCCTGCGACCTGACCTGGGGCTACTGCGACCTCGCCAACAAACCCCGCGACCTGCAAGGCCTGGCCGAAGACGCCGAAGAGTTGCGCAGCCTGGGCTATCGCCACGAAGTACGCCTACTGCAAGCCAGCCAGATGAGCAGCGTGATCGGCTCGGACCGTTACGTAGGCGGCATGATCGACATGGGCTCCGGCCACCTGCACCCACTCAACCTCGCGTTGGGCGAAGCCGCCGCCGCGCAGCGACTGGGCGTGCAGTTGTTTGAGCAATCCGCCGTCACGCGCATCGACTACGGCCCCGAGATCAACGTGCACACCACCCAGGGCAACGTGCGCGCCAAGACCCTGGTGCTGGCCTGCAACGCCTACCTGAACGGCTTGAACCCGCAGTTGAGCGGCCAAGTGCTGCCTGCCGGCAGCTACATCATCGCCACCGAACCGTTGAGCGAAGCCCAGGCAGCCAGCCTGCTGCCACAGAACATGGCCGTATGCGACCAGCGGGTGACGGTGGACTACTTCCGCTTGTCCGCCGACCGACGCCTGCTGTTCGGTGGCGCCTGCCACTACTCCGGCCGCGATCCGCAGGACATCGGCGCCTATATGCGGCCGAAGATGCTCAAGGTGTTCCCGCAATTGGCCGACGTGAAGATCGATTACCAGTGGGGCGGCATGATTGGCATCGGCGCCAACCGCCTGCCGCAGATCGGCCGGCTGCCCGACCAACCCAATGTGTATTACGCCCAGGCCTACGCCGGCCATGGCCTCAACGCCACGCACCTGGCGGGCAAGCTACTGGCCGAGGCCATCAGCGGCCAGCAGCAGGGCCGTTTCGATCTGTTCGCCCAGGTGCCGCACATCACCTTCCCCGGCGGCAAGCATTTGCGCTCGCCACTGTTGGCGCTGGGGATGCTCTGGCACCGCTTAAAAGAGCTGGTGTGATCACTTGCGCCAGAACGGTTTCACCCCTTCCTGGCGCGCCTGTTCTGCGCTGAGGCCGATGTCCCTGAGCTGTTCGGCGGTCATGTCCAGCAAGGCCTTGCGCGTATGGCTGCGGTGCCAGAACAGACTCCAGCAGCTGTTGGCCGGCGCCGACAGCGTGCGTCCCTGCTCCGCTTCCAGTTCCTGACTGTGTAACGCCAACCGCACATCGCTCATGCCGCTCATTGTGTCGCCCCTCATTTACCTGTTGCCATGAGTGACTAGGATGGGCGCGCGAGCAAAACCATTACAGATCCAATCAATTTTTATTAAATCCATACAGACACTGCCTATGGACGGCTGAATCCTGTATTTTCGCTGGATCTGTACTGGTCCCCTGGGAGCGACCGCCATGACCCTTTACGTCAACCTCGCCGATTTGCTGGGCACCCGCATCGAACAAGGCTTCTACCGTCCCGGCGATCGCTTGCCTTCCGTACGCGCCTTGAGCGTGGAACACGGGGTCAGCTTGAGCACCGTGCAACAGGCCTATCGCTTGCTGGAAGATAATGGCCTGGCGATGCCCAAGCCCAAATCCGGCTACTTTGTGCCGGTCGGCCGCGAGTTGCCGGCCCTGCCTGAAGTCGGCCGCCCGGCCCAGCGCCCGGTGGACATTTCCCAGTGGGACCAGGTGCTGGAGCTGATTCGCGCCGTCCCGCGCAAAGACGTCATACAGATGGGCCGCGGCATGCCGGATGTGCTGTCACCGACCCTCAAGCCCCTGCTGCGCAGCCTCGCCCGCGTGAGCCGCCGCCAGGATCTGCCGGGGCTGTATTACGACAACATCATGGGCTGTATGGAATTGCGCGAACAGATCGCCCGGCTGTCATTGGATTCCGGCTGCCAACTGAACGCCGAAGACATTGTGGTCACCACCGGCTGCCATGAGGCGCTGTCTGCGAGCATCCGCGCCATTTGTGAACCTGGGGATATTGTCGCGGTGGATTCACCCAGCTTTCACGGTGCCATGCAGACCCTCAAGGGCCTGGGCATGAAGGCCCTGGAAATCCCCACCGACCCCATCACCGGCATCAGCCTGGAAGCCCTGGAACTGGCCCTGGAACAATGGCCGATCAAGGTCATCCAACTGACCCCCAACTGCAACAACCCGCTGGGCTACATCATGCCGGAAGCGCGCAAACGCGCCCTGCTGACCCTGGCCCAGCGCTTTGACGTGGCGATCATCGAAGACGATGTGTATGGCGAATTGGCCTACAGCTACCCGCGCCCGCGCACGATCAAATCCTTCGACGAAGACGGCCGCGTACTGCTCTGCAGTTCGTTCTCCAAAACCCTGGCGCCCGGCCTGCGCATCGGTTGGGTAGCGCCGGGGCGTTACCTGGAACGGGTGCTGCACATGAAATACATCAGCACCGGCTCCACAGCGACGCAACCGCAGATTGCGATCGCAGAATTTCTGAAAAACGGCCACTTCGAACCGCATTTGCGGCGGATGCGCACTCAATACCAGCGCAATCGCGACCTGATGCTCGATTGGGTCAGCCGCTACTTTCCGGCGGGCACACGGGCCAGCCGACCTCAGGGCAGCTTTATGCTGTGGGTCGAGTTGCCGGATGGCTTTGATACGTTGAAGCTCAACCGGATCTTGCTGGAACAAGGCGTACAGGTGGCGGTAGGCAGCATCTTCTCGGCCTCGGGCAAATACCGGAACTGCCTGCGCATGAACTACGGCGCCAAGCCGAGCCCGCAGATCGAAGAGGCCGTGCGCAAGGTCGGTGCTGCCGCGATCAAACTGCTGAACGAGGAAATGCACTGACCTTTCCCGAGAAATAGCCGTCAGATGTCGACAACCGCCCTGATCTGGAAGCGACTCCCTTGATGATGCAACGGCTATTCCCGTTTTTCCTGTTGGGAGCCCTGGCCCTCGGCGGCTGTGCCACCGTGAACGCACCGCGCGTCCCCAGCGATGCGCTGCCCGCCGCCCAGTCGTCGTTCGGCCGCTCGATCCAGGCCCAGGCCGCGCCTTACCAGGGCCGCTCCGGGTTTCGCCTGCTGCCCAACAGCAGCGAGGCGTTCATGGCCCGCGCCGAACTGATCCGCAACGCCCAGACCAGCCTCGACTTGCAGTACTACATCGTCCACGACGGTATCAGCACGCGCATGCTCGTGGACGAACTGCTCAAGGCCGCCGACCGCGGTGTGCGTGTGCGCATCCTGCTGGACGACACCACCAGCGACGGCCTCGACCAGATCATCGCCACCCTCGCCGCCCACCCCAAGATCGAAATCCGCCTGTTCAACCCGTTGCATCTGGGCCGCAGCACCGGCGTGACGCGGGCCATGGGTCGTCTGTTCAATCTGTCTTTGCAGCACCGGCGCATGCACAACAAGTTGTGGCTGGCCGACAACAGCGCAGCCATCGTCGGCGGGCGCAATCTGGGCGATGAGTATTTCGACGCCGAGCCCAACCTGAATTTCACCGACATCGACATGCTCAGCCTGGGCCCGGTGGCCGAGCAGCTCGGCCACAGCTTCGACCAGTACTGGAACAGTGCCCTGAGCAAGCCGATTGACGACTTTGTCTCCAACACGCCATCCAAAGGCGACTTGGCGACCGCACGCGCGCGCCTGCAAGACTCGCTGGCCGAATCACGCCAGCAGCATTACGCCCTGTACAACCGGCTGCGCACCTATCAGACCCAACCGCGCATGGACACCTGGCGCCGCGAGTTGATCTGGGCCTGGAACCAGGCGCTGTGGGATGCGCCGAGCAAGGTGCTGGCCACGGCCGAACCGGACCCGCACTTGCTGCTCACCACCCAACTCGCGCCGGAGCTGGCAGGGGTCAATCACGAGCTGATCATGATCTCGGCGTACTTCGTGCCCGGCCAGCCGGGGCTGGTGTACCTGACCGGGCGCGCCGACGCAGGCGTGTCCGTGAGCCTGCTGACCAACGCCCTGGAGGCCACCGACGTACCGGCCGTGCACGGCGGCTACGCGCCGTATCGCAAGGCCCTGCTGGAACACGGGGTAAAACTCTACGAACTGCGCCGCCAACCGGGCGATGGCAGCGGCAGCGGCCCCCACCTGTTTCGGCGTGGCACCTTTCGCGGTTCGGACTCCAGCCTGCACAGCAAGGCGATGATCTTTGATCGGGAAAAGTCCTTCATCGGCTCGTTCAATTTCGACCCGCGTTCGGTGCTTTGGAACACCGAAGTCGGCGTATTGGTCGACAGTCCCGAACTGGCTGAACATGTGCGCAACCTGGCGCTGCAAGGCATGGCGCCAGCGTTGAGTTATGAACCGAAATTGCAGGATGGGCAGTTGGTGTGGGTGACCGAGGACAACGGCCAATTGCACACCCTGACCCGCGAGCCGGGCAGTTGGTGGCGGCGCTTCAATGCATGGTTTGCCACGTCTGTGGGCCTGGAACGCATGCTTTAAGAACAACACCGATCAACTGTGGGAGCTGACTGCACGGTAAGGTCAGGCCGGTTGCGCTGCGCCGAACGCCCCCTGGCGCAGCAGCAACACCACCAGGCCCAACGCGCTGGCCGCCATCAGGAACGGCAACGCATGCCCGCTGATCCACTGGCTCCCTGCCCCCGCCACCAACGGCCCGATCAGGCAGCCAATCCCCCACAACTGCGCCACGTGGGCATTGGCGCGCACCAGCGCATCGTCGCGATAACGCTCGCCGATCAGAATCAACGACAGGGTGAACAACCCTCCAGCACTGGCGCCGAACACCACCCACACCGGCCAGATCAACAACGTGTGCAAGGTCAGCGGAATCGCCAGGCTCGACGCCAGCAGCAACACCGCACAACTGAGGAACAGCGTGCGTCGCGGCAGGTAGTCAGCCAGCGCACCGATGGGCAATTGCAGCAGCGCATCACCCACCACCACGGTGCTGACCATCGCCAAGGCGATCTCGGCAGTGAAGCCCTGTTGCAGGCAATACACCGGCAGCAGCGTCAGAATCATCGCCTCGAACGCGGCGAATAAGGCCACCGCCCAGGCAATCGCCGGCAGGCTCAGGCAGAAGCGCCACAGGTCGGCGAAGGTCACGCTGAACGACTCGGCAGTGGGTGCACCGGAGCGTCCCAGCAACAACACGGGCGCCACCACCAATAAGCCGACACCCACCCAGAAGCCGTAGTCATGGTCGGTGCCGATCAGGCCCAGCAGCAAGGGCCCGGACAGTTGGCTCAAGGCATAGCTACAGCCATACAGCGCGACCAACCGGCCACGCCATTGCTCCACTACCAACTGGTTGATCCAGCTTTCGCCGAGGATAAACACGATGGTCAGGATCACCCCGATCATCAGCCGCAGCACCAGCCACACCGGATAGCTCGGCAAAATCGCCAGCAAACCGATGGACAGCGCCCCGCCCCACAGGCACAGGCGCATCAAATTGGCAGTGCCCAGCCACGAGGCCAAACGACTGGAAAGCTTCGCCCCCAGCAACACACCAAAAGCTGGCATCGCCGCCATCACCCCGATGGCAAAACTGCCGTAGCCCCAGCCTTCGAGTCGCAGGGACACCAGCGGCATGCTGACCCCCAGGGCCAGGCCAACGCTGAGGACCGAGGCCAGAACGGCGAAATAAGTCGCCCAACGCATGTCCACGCTCCTGTGGATAATTCCTGAGATCACACAAAACACTGTGGGAGCGGGCTTGCTCGCGAATGCGGTAGGCCAGCCAGCTCATCTGGTACTGATACACCGTATTCGCGAGCAAGCCCGCTCCCACACGTTTACCTGCGGTGAGCCCTGAAAGTTACAGCTTGATCCAGGTCGACTTCAGCTCGGTGTATTTGTCGAACGCGTGCAGCGACTTGTCGCGACCATTACCCGATTGCTTGAAGCCACCAAACGGCGCGGTCATGTCGCCACCATCGTATTGGTTGACCCACACGCTACCGGCACGCAGCGCCTTGGCGGTCAGGTGCGCCTTGGAGATGTCCGACGTCCATACTGCTGCGGCCAGGCCGTAGATGGTGTCGTTGGCGATCTCGACCGCTTCTTCGGCACTGTCGAAGGTGATCACCGACAGGACTGGGCCAAAGATCTCTTCCTTGGCGATTTTCATGGCGTTGGTCACACCGTCGAAAATCGTCGGTTCAACATAGGTGCCACCGGTTTCTTCCAGGGTGCGCTTGCCGCCCGCCACCAGCTTGGCGCCATCGGCGTGACCGGCTTCGATATACGACAGCACCGTGTTCATCTGCTGGGTGTCCACCAGTGCACCGACGTTGGTCGCCGGGTCCAGCGGGTTGCCGGGCTTCCAGCCCTTGAGGGCCTCGATCACCATGGGCAGGAATTTGTCCTTGATGGAGCGCTCCACGAGCAGACGCGAACCGGCGGTGCAGACTTCGCCCTGGTTGAAGGCGATGGCGCCGGCGGCGGATTCGGCAGCGGCTTGCAGGTCCGGGGCGTCGGCGAACACGATGTTCGGGCTCTTGCCGCCGGCTTCCAGCCATACACGCTTCATGTTCGACTCGCCGGAGCGGATCAACAGCTGCTTGGCGATCTTGGTCGAACCCGTGAACACCAGGGTGTCGACATCCATGTGCAGCGCCAGCGCGTTGCCTACGGTGTGGCCGTAACCTGGCAACACGTTGAACACGCCTTTTGGAATACCGGCCTCAACGGCCAGGGCAGCGATGCGGATGGCAGTCAACGGAGACTTTTCGGACGGTTTGAGAATCACCGAGTTACCTGTGGACAACGCCGGGCCGAGTTTCCAGCAGGCCATCATCAGCGGGAAGTTCCACGGCACGATGGCAGCGACGACGCCCACCGGCTCGCGCGTCACCAGGCCCAATTGGTCGTGAGGGGTGGCCGCGACTTCGTCGTAGATCTTGTCGATCGCCTCGCCGCTCCAGCTCAGCGCGTTGGCTGCACCGGGCACGTCGATATTCAGGGAGTCACTGATCGGCTTGCCCATATCCAGGGTTTCGAGCAGCGCCAACTCTTCGGCATTGGCCTTGAGCAACGCGGCGAAACGGATCATGGTGGCTTTGCGCTTGGCCGGCGCCAGGCGCGACCAGACACCGGAATTGAAGGTGGCGCGGGCGTTTTCCACGGCGTGCTGGGCGTCGGTGGCGTCACAGCTGGCCACGCTGGCCAGCAGGCGGCCATCGACCGGGCTGATGCATTCGAACGTGTCGCTGGAAGCTGCGGCGGTGTATTCGCCGTTGATGTAGGCGCGGCCTTCGATCTTCAGGTCCTTGGCGCGTTGTTCCCAATCGGCACGGGTCAGGGTGGTCATGCGAGTGTCCTCCTCTTATTGAATACAAGGGCCAGGTGATGTCCCCCGGCAGCCTCAAAGAATTCTTGCCCGGCCAGCCTGCTGTTCGGCTCAAGGCAGCTGCCACCCTAAACCAGCGGCTGGGGATGTTTCAATATATTTGACACAAGCGCGGCAAACGCCCTTGCGATGTTCATTTTAATAAACATAGACTTTGGACTCCCCCACCGCAGGCCAGACGGGACACGCACATGAGCATCCAGGACATCGTCGACTTCAGCCAAGCCAAGACCCCCGCCGACCGTTACCGCCCCGCCGCCGAGAAAGTCCTCAAGGGCGACCCCGAGCAAACGATCTACAACCACTACAACAGCCCATGCGGCCAGATGAGTGCCGGCGTCTGGGAAGGTGAAGTCGGACAGTGGAAGGTCAATTACACCGAACATGAGTACTGCGAGATTGTGCAGGGTGTTTCGGTGCTGCGTGATGCCGACGGCAACGCCAAGACCTTGCGTGCTGGCGATCGCTTCGTGATCCCCGCGGGTTTCAGCGGCACCTGGGAAGTACTGGAGCCGTGCCGCAAGATCTACGTGGTGTTCGAACAAAAAGCCTGATCAACAAATCCGGCGCAAAAAAAAGCCCGTATCGTGAGATACGGGCTTTTTTTCACAAGGAGGAAAATCAATTACTTGATTTTGCCTTCTTTGTAGATCACGTGCTTGCGAACGCGCGGGTCGAACATTTTCTTTTCGAGCTTGTCCGGGGTAGTACGCTTGTTCTTGTCGGTAGTGTAGAAGTGACCAGTACCGGCGCTAGAGATCATTCGAATCAATTCACGCATGATAGAGCTCCTTAGATCTTGCCAGCGGCGCGGATTTCGGCCAGCACGACAGTGATGCCGCGCTTGTCGATGATACGCATGCCTTTGGCAGATACACGCAGGCGAACAAAACGTTTCTCTTCTTCAACCCAGAAGCGGTGATGCTGCAGGTTCGGCAGGAAACGACGACGGGTTTTGTTATTTGCGTGGGAAATGTTATTCCCAGTCACCGGACCCTTACCGGTAACTTGACAGACTCTCGACATGCCTCAGCCCTCTAAAACCACATGCCCAACCCGGCATGGGTTGGCCGCTTAATCTCTCAGTCATTTGGCGCCAGGCGCCGCGTTTCTTTAGGGTCTTACCGGCTACACCTACAAGCGAAGGAACCGGGCCCCTAGAAAAGAGCGCTGCTTTATACCAGAAAGACCCTGGTGCAACAACAGCCCGTGTGTTTTTACCGGTGTAAATCTAGGCAAAACACACCTGAACCGTTGCCAGTAGGGGCCGCTGTCACAGCCGACCGCTCGTCGCACAGATTGATTTACAGCGCCCGCAGGCACGATGAAGTGCTCGGCGAAACGCGCTGAGGCGCCATGAAAACAGCATTTGAAGCAAAAGCACAGGCAAAAATGGACTAGTCATTTTTCAATCAGACCTCTACGGTAGGCCTTTTCCAGACTGCACTCGCAGATGGGCCTTCGATCTGCAAAGGAAACCGAACATGCGCCTCGCTGCCCTACCGCTATTGCTAGCCCCTCTATTTATCGCCCCGCTGGCCACTGCCGCCAACAACTTGAGCGTCTGCACCGAGGCCAGCCCCGAAGGGTTCGATGTGGTGCAGTACAACTCATTGACCACCACCAATGCCTCGGCCGACGTGCTGATGAACCGCCTGGTGGACTATGACGCAGCCGCCGGCAAGCTGGTGCCAAGCCTGGCGGACAGCTGGGACGTCTCGCCGGATGGCCTGACGTACACCTTCAAGCTGCACCCGGACGTAAAATTCCACCGCACCGAATACTTCACCCCGAGCCGCACCCTGACTGCCGAAGATGTGCGCTTCAGCTTCGAACGCATGCTCGACCCGGCCAACCCCTGGCACAAGATTGCCCAGAGCGGCTTCCCCCACGCGCAATCGCTGCAACTGCCAGCGCTGGTGAAGAAGATCGACGCCCTCGACCCACTCACCGTGCGCTTCACCCTCGACCACGCCGACTCCACCTTCCTCGCCGCCCTGAGCATGGGTTTTGCCTCGATCTACCCGGCCGAATACGCCGACAAACTGCTCAAGGCCGGTACGCCGGAGAAGCTCAACAGCCAGCCCATCGGCACCGGTCCGTTCATCTTCAGCCGTTTCCAGAAAGACGCCGTGGTGCGCTACAAGGCCAACTCGGATTATTTCGCCGGCAAACCCGCTGTGGATAACTTGATCTTCGCCATCACGCCGGATGCCAACGTACGCCTGCAGAAACTGCACCGTGATGAATGCCAGATCGCCCTGTCGCCCAAGCCCCTGGACGTGGGTGAGGCCGAAAAGGACCCTGCGCTGAAGGTCGAGAAAACCCCGGCCTACATGACCGCCTTCGTTGCCATCAACAGCCAGCACCCGCCGCTGGACAAGCCCGAAGTACGCCAGGCCATCAACCTCGCCTTCGACAAGGCCAGCTACCTCAAGGCCGTGTTTGAAGGCACCGCCGAAGCCGCCAACGGCCCTTACCCGCCCAATACCTGGGGCTACGCCAAGGATCTGCCGGGTTATCCACAGGACCTCGCCAAAGCCAAGACCCTGCTGGACCGCGCCGGGCTCAAGGACGGCTTCAAGACCACCATCTGGACACGGCCCACCGGCAGCCTGCTGAACCCCAACCCGAACCTTGGTGCACAATTGCTGCAAGCCGACCTGGCTAAGGTCGGTATCCAGGCCGATATCCGCGTGATCGAATGGGGCGAACTGATTCGCCGCGCCAAAGCCGGCGAGCACGACCTGCTGTTCATGGGCTGGGCCGGCGACAACGGCGACCCGGATAACTTCCTGACCCCGCAGTTCTCATGCGCCGCAGTGAAATCCGGCACCAACTTCGCCCGTTACTGCGACCCTGCCCTCGACAAGCTGATCAGCGCTGGCAAGACCACCAACGAGCAAGGGGTGCGCAGCAAGCTGTACCAGCAGGCCCAGGCGCAGATCCAGCAACAGGCGCTGTGGCTGCCACTGGCGCACCCGACCGCGTTTGCCCTGGCACGCAAGAATGTCGAGGGCTATCAAGTGAGCCCGTTCGGCCGCCAGGACTTTTCGAAAGTCCGCGTCAAGCCCTGAACACTCGCCCCGCCCCCCATGGGGCGGGTCTACATCCAGCCGTATTCCGCCATCGACAAGGGGTCCCCGTCCCCCACGATGATGTGATCGAGTACCCGCACGTCCACCACTTCCAGGGCCTTTTGCAGCAACTTGGTCAATTTTCGATCAGCTGCACTGGGCTCAAGGCTGCCGGAAGGGTGGTTGTGACACAGGATCAAGGCCGCGGCGTTGTATGCCAGGGCACGCTTGACCACTTGCCGCGGATAAACCACGGCGGTGTCGATAGTGCCTTGGGACAACGCCTCGAACCCCAGTACCCGATGCTTCGAGTCGAGGAACAGGCAGCCGAAAACCTCATGGGGCTCATGCCGCAATAGCGCCTTGAGGTAATCACGTACCGCTACCGGGCTTTCCAGCACCGAGTCACTGCGCAAACGCTCTGCCAGGTGCCGCCGGGACATTTCGAGCACCGCCTGCAACTGCGCAAACTTGGCCGGCCCCAAACCCAGATGCTGGCTGAACAAGCTCTGACTGGCCTCCAACAGTGGACGCAAACCGCCAAATTGCGTCAGCAAATGGCGCGCCAGGTCCACCGCACTTCTGCCGGAAACCCCCGTACGCAGGAAGATCGCCAGCAACTCGGCATCCGAAAGGCTCTTCGCCCCCCATTCCAACAGTTTCTCCCGTGGCCGCTCCGCCACAGGCCAATCGCGAATACTCATCCCACCTCCCTCTTCGTAAGCGCCATGGCATGCACGCCGCTGTTGCCTGGCGGACGCTGTGTTATCGTAAGCCCTCTTTTTTGCATGTGATTTCCCCTGGGGAGGGGGTATCGCAGGCGTCACTGAACTGGCATCACTGAACTGGAAAGGCAAACCAATGCAGCGTCTGTATCGGAAACGCATCGTTCTCGGCGTCGGCGGCGGCATTGCCGCCTACAAGAGCGCAGAACTGGTTCGCAGGCTCCTGGACCAGGGCGCCGAAGTGCGCGTGGTCATGACCCGCGGTGGCAGTGAGTTCATTACCCCTCTGACCATGCAGGCGCTGTCCGGCCACCCGGTTCACCTGGACCTGCTGGACCCGGCCGCCGAAGCCGCCATGGGCCACATCGAGCTGGCCAAATGGGCCGACCTGGTACTGATCGCCCCGGCCACCGCCGACCTGATCGCCCGCCTGGCCCAAGGCATCGCCGATGACCTGCTGACCACCCTGGTACTGGCCACCGACGCCACCGTCGCCATCGCCCCAGCCATGAACCAGGCCATGTGGCGCGACCCGGCCACCCAGGCCAACACCCAACTCCTGCAAAGCCGTGGCCTCAAGGTGTTCGGCCCGGCCTCCGGCAGCCAGGCCTGCGGTGACGTCGGCATGGGTCGCATGCTTGAAGCCACCGACCTGGCGTTGTGCGCCGCGGAGTGCTTCCAACACCTGGCCCTGACCGGCAAGCACGTGCTGATCACCGCCGGGCCGACCCAGGAAAACATCGACCCGGTGCGCTACATCACCAACCATAGCTCAGGAAAAATGGGCTTTGCCTTGGCGGAAGCGGCGGTCGAGGCAGGCGCACGCGTCACCCTGATCACCGGCCCGGTGCATTTGCCGACCCCCGATCGCGTCACGCGAATCGACGTCGTCAGCGCACGGGACATGCTTGCGGCCTGTGAAGCGGCGATTCCGTGCGACCTGTTTATCGCCTCGGCAGCGGTTGCGGATTACCGCCCGGAAGTCGTCGCCCCGCAAAAGCTCAAGAAAGACCCTACGAGCGGTGACGGCCTGCTCCTGCAAATGGTGCGCAACCCAGACATCCTGGCCACCATTGCCACCCGTCCGGACCGTCCGTTCAGCGTTGGTTTCGCCGCCGAGACGGAGCACCTGCTGGACTATGCTTCGCGCAAATTGAAAGACAAAAACCTCGACCTGATCGTTGCCAACGATGTCGCCAACCCGAGCATCGGCTTCAACAGTGAGGAAAACGCCTGCAGCGTGATCGACCGCGAGCTGCACGCCACCCTTTTCGCCCAGACCAGCAAAGGCAAGATTGCCCGCCAACTGATCTCATTTATCGCCCAACGGCTGAACCAGGTTTAATTTCCATGCACGCTTTGCAAGCCAAGATCCTCGACCCCCGCATCGGCACCGACTTCCCACTGCCGGCCTACGCCACCGAAGGCTCCGCCGGCCTGGACCTGCGCGCCATGCTCAAGGAAGACACCGTCCTTGAACCGGGCCAGACCGTCCTGATTCCCACCGGCCTGTCGATCTACATCGGCGATCCGGGCCTGGCCGCGCTGGTTCTGCCGCGCTCGGGCCTGGGCCATAAACACGGGATCGTGCTGGGCAACCTGGTCGGCCTGATCGACTCGGACTACCAGGGCGAGTTGATGGTGTCGTGCTGGAACCGTGGCCAGACCGCGTTCAACATCGCCGTCGGCGAGCGCATCGCGCAGCTGGTGCTGGTGCCGGTGGTGCAGGCGCACTTCGAACTGGTTACGGAATTTGCTGAAACACAACGTGGCGCAGGCGGCTTTGGCCATTCTGGCAGCCACTGACTACGCTGAATCAAACCGGGCAGCCCAGCCCGGTGCGATGCCACCGCATGGCTTTTCGGGATGAAGAATGCGCGGACCTAATCAGCGAGATTTCACGAGCTAAATCAACAGATTACGCACGATGAAGCACGGAGCGACTGCTCCGATGGCATTTTTGCACCACGAACTCTCTGCCGAAAAAGCCGTCATACCCTTCAGTTTGAGCCTGCCGGTCAGCCGCTTTACGGCCAGCCTTGCCCCTTTCAGATGGAGTTTCCCCCCGCGATGAGTACCGCAGCCCGAGTAGCCCCGACATTCCCCGACAGCATCTTTCGCGCCTACGACATTCGTGGCGTAGTGCCCAAGACCCTGACCGCCGAAACCGCCTACTGGATCGGCCGCGCCATTGGCGCCCAAAGCCTGGCGCAGGATGAGCCCAATGTCTCGGTTGGCCGTGACGGCCGCCTGTCTGGCCCGGAGTTGGTGGAGCAACTGATCCAGGGGCTGGCCGATAGTGGTTGCCACGTCAGCGACGTCGGCCTGGTGCCAACACCGGCGCTGTACTACGCCGCCAACGTCCTGGCCGGCAAGTCCGGGGTGATGCTCACCGGCAGCCATAACCCGTCGGACTACAACGGCTTCAAGATTGTCATCGCTGGCGACACCCTGGCCAACGAACAGATCCAGGCCCTGCACACACGCCTGAAGACCAACGACCTGAGCAGCGGCAAAGGCAGCATCACCAAGGTCGACATCCTGCCGCGCTACGCCGATGAAATTACCCGCGACGTCAAGCTCGCCCGCCGCCTCAAAGTGGTCGTGGACTGCGGCAACGGCGCGGCCGGCGTGATCGCACCGCAACTGCTCGAAGCGCTGAACTGTGAAGTGATCCCGCTGTTCTGCGAAGTCGACGGCCACTTCCCCAACCACCACCCGGACCCGGGCAAGCCCGAAAACCTGGTGGACCTGATCGCCAAGGTCAAGGAAACCGGGGCTGATGTCGGCCTGGCCTTCGACGGCGACGGTGACCGCGTCGGCGTAGTGACCGAAACCGGCGAGATCGTGTTCCCAGACCGCCTGCTGATGCTGTTCGCCCGTGACGTGGTGGCGCGCAACCCCAACGCCGAGATCATCTTCGACGTCAAGTGCACCCGCCGCCTCACCCCGCTGATCAAGGAATATGGCGGCCGCCCGCTAATGTGGAAGACCGGCCACTCGTTGATCAAAAAGAAAATGAAAGAAACCGGCGCCCTGTTGGCCGGCGAAATGAGCGGTCACGTGTTCTTCAAGGAACGCTGGTTCGGTTTTGACGACGGCATTTACAGCGCCGCTCGTCTGCTGGAGATCCTCAGCAAGGAAAAATCCACGGCCCAAGAGCTGTTTGAGACCTTCCCGAATGATATTTCTACGCCAGAGATCAATATCCATGTGACCGAGGAGAGCAAATTCAGCATCATTGACGCACTGCACGATGCGCAATGGGGCGAAGGCGCCAACCTGACCACCATTGATGGTGTGCGAGTCGATTACGCCAAAGGCTGGGGCCTGGTTCGCGCGTCCAACACCACACCGGTGCTGGTCCTGCGTTTCGAGGCGGATACCGAGGCTGAGTTGCAGCGCATCAAGGACGTGTTCCACGCCCAGTTGAAACGTGTTGCCCCTGATCTCCAATTACCGTTCTGATTTTTTGCACCGGAGCCCTGAATGACCCTCGAACGCGAAGCCGCTGCCAACACCGCCAAGGTCCTTTCCGAAGCGTTGCCTTACATTCGACGCTACGTCGGCAAGACGCTGGTGATCAAATACGGCGGCAATGCCATGGAAAGCGAAGAGCTGAAAACCGGCTTTGCCCGTGACATCGTGCTGATGAAAGCCGTGGGGATCAACCCGGTGGTGGTCCACGGTGGCGGCCCGCAGATCGGCGACCTGCTCAAGCGCTTGTCGATCGAGAGTCATTTCATCGATGGCATGCGCGTGACTGACGCACAGACCATGGATGTGGTGGAAATGGTCCTCGGTGGCCAGGTGAACAAGGACATCGTCAACCTGATCAACCGCCACGGCGGCAGCGCCATTGGCCTGACCGGCAAGGACGCGGAACTGATCCGCGCGAAAAAACTGACAGTCACCCGTCAGACGCCGGAAATGACCCAGCCGGAAATCATCGACATCGGCCAGGTGGGCGAAGTGATCGGTATCAACACCGACCTGCTGAACCTGCTGGTCAAGGGTGACTTTATCCCGGTGATCGCGCCTATCGGCGTGGGCGCCAACGGCGAGTCCTACAACATCAACGCCGACCTGGTAGCAGGCAAGGTGGCGGAAGCGCTGAAGGCTGAAAAGCTGATGCTGCTGACCAACATCGCCGGCCTGATGGACAAGGAAGGCAAGGTGTTGACCGGCTTGACCACGCAACAAGTGGACGAGTTGATCGCCGATGGCACCATCTACGGCGGCATGCTGCCGAAGATCCGTTGCGCACTGGAAGCGGTGCAAGGTGGCGTGGGCAGCTCGCTGATCCTCGACGGCCGGGTTCCGAATGCAATCCTCCTGGAAATCTTCACCGATACCGGTGTGGGCACACTGATCAGTAACCGCAAGCGTCCTTAAACGCTACAAACAAAAGGCCCCGCTCAATTTGATTGAGCGGGGCCTTTTTTATGTGCGCTGAACCTGTAGACCAATGGAGATCCCCTTTTGGGAGCGGGCTTGCTCGCGAAAGCGGAGTGTCAGTCAGCAGATATGTTTCTGAAACACCGTATTCGCGAGCAAGCTCGCTCCCACACAAGCCCACCCCACAGGACTTACTGCGTCAGACGCCAAACTGCTCGCGGTACGCACGCACCGCCGGCAAATGCTGCTTGAGCTGCGGATCATCTTCCAGGAACTGCAGCACCTGGTTCAGCGACACGATGCTCACCACCGGAATGCCGAAATCGCGCTCCACTTCCTGGATCGCCGACAATTCACCGTTGCCACGCTCCTGGCGGTTCAGCGCGATCAGCACGCCAGCGGCCTTGGCGCCGTCTTGGGAAGCGATGATCTGCATCACTTCGCGGATGGCGGTGCCAGCGGTGATCACGTCGTCGATGATCAGCACGTCACCCTTGAGCGGCGCCCCGACCAGACTGCCGCCTTCGCCGTGGGCCTTGGCCTCTTTACGGTTGAAGCACCAAGGCAGATCCTGCCCATGATGCTCCGCCAACGCCACGGCCGTAGCGGCCGCCAAAGGAATGCCCTTGTAGGCTGGGCCAAACAGCACATCAAAGGAAATACCGCTTTCAACGATGGCCGCTGCGTAGAAACGACCCAGTTGCGCCAGGGCCGAGCCCGAGTTGAACAAGCCTGCATTGAAGAAGTACGGGCTGGTGCGCCCGGACTTCAAAGTGAACTCACCGAAGCGCAAAACGCCGCGATCGATGGCAAAACGAATGAAATCGCGTTGATACGCCTGCATGAAAAAAGCCTCAGATACCACGGATTTAGCTAATTAGGTAGACGGCGTGTATCATACACGCACGCGATTTTTGGGGCCATTTATGCGGATCATCAGTGTGAACGTTAATGGTATTCAGGCTGCAGTCGAGCGTGGTTTGCTCAGTTGGCTGCAAGCCCAGAATGCCGACGTCATCTGCCTGCAGGACACCCGCGCCTCCGCCTTTGAACTGGACGACCCAGCCTTCCAACTGGATGGCTACTTCCTTTATGCCTGCGATGCCGAAGTGCCCACCCAAGGTGGCGTGGCTTTGTACTCGCGGTTGCAACCCAAGGCGGTCATCAGCGGCCTCGGCTTCGAGACAGCCGACCGCTACGGGCGCTACCTGCAAGCCGATTTCGACAAGGTCAGCATCGCGACCTTGCTGCTTCCTTCGGGGCAGAACGGCGATGAAGACTTGAACCAGAAGTTCAAGCTAATGGACGATTTCGCCCGTTACCTTGATAAACAGCGACGCAAGCGTCGCGAGTACATTTATTGTGGCTCGCTGTACGTGGCGCAACAGAAGCTGGATATCAAGAACTGGCGTGACAGCCAGCAATCCCCGGGCTTCCTGGCGCCGGAACGGGCCTGGATGGACGAGATTGTCGGCAACATGGGTTATGTCGATGCCCTGCGCGAAGTCAGCCGCGAAGGCGACCAGTACAGCTGGTGGCCAGACAACGAACAGGCCGAGATGCTCAACCTGGGCTGGCGTTTCGACTACCAGTTGCTGACCCCTGGCCTGCGCCGGTTTGTTCGCAGCGCACGCTTGCCGCGCCAGCCGCGCTTCTCGCAGCACGCGCCGCTGATCGTGGACTACGACTGGACACTGACCATCTAAGGTCTTTTTCCAGGCACAAAAAAACCGACATCGCTGTCGGTTTTTTTGTGGGCGTTCATTATTTGATCAGGCGCCAGGTCAAGGGATAGCGGTAGGCGATGCCCTTGTTGGCCTTGATCGCGCCGATGATCGTCAGCGCCACACCGGCGATGGCCAGCGCCGTCATCAGGAAAAACCCGATGACCGCAAAAGCCAACACGATGCAAACAATCCAGGCGATGGCCACGGTGATCTGGAAATTCAGCGCCTCCTTGCCCTGATCATCAATGAACGGGTCCAATTCCTTCTTCATCTGCCACAGGATCAGCGGCCCCACGACGCTGCCGAAGGGGAATATAAACCCCAGAAACGCCGCGAGATGGCACAACATCGCGCCCTGGCGCACTTCGTAGGAAGGCGTAGGTACCGGCACTTGGTTGTCATTCATGGCGCTTCTCCTTGAGACGGGTTCAGTCAGCCAGTGCGGCGTTCTGCAGTTCGAAGATCTCGGTCATGCCCTTCTGGGCCAGGGCGAGCATGGCGTTCAGCTCGGCCGGCTGGAATGGCGCGCCTTCGGCGGTGCCCTGCACTTCGATGAAACCACCGGTGCTGGTCATCACCACGTTCAGGTCGGTCTCGGCAGCCGAGTCTTCCAGGTAGTCCAGGTCCAGTACAGGCTCGCCCTGGTACATGCCCACCGATACGGCGGCGATCATTTGCTTGAGCGGGTCGCCACCTTTCAGGCCGCCACGCTTCTTGATCACTTTGAGTGCATCAACCAGGGCCACCATGGCGCCGGTGATGGATGCCGTGCGGGTGCCGCCGTCAGCCTGGATCACGTCGCAGTCGACGTACAGGGTCACATCGCCCAGCTTGGACATGTCCAGCGCCGCGCGCAGGGAACGGCCGATCAGGCGCTGGATCTCCAGGGTGCGCCCGCCTTGCTTGCCACGGCTGGCTTCACGCTGGTTACGCTCGCCGGTGGCGCGCGGCAGCATGCCGTACTCGGCAGTCAACCAACCCTGGCCCTGGCCTTTGAGGAAACGTGGCACGCCGTTTTCGACGCTGACGGTGCAGATCACCTTGGTATCGCCAAACTCGACCAGTACAGAACCCTCGGCGTGTTTGGTGTAGTTGCGGGTGATGCGGATCGAGCGGAGCTGATCGGCAACGCGACCACTTGGACGTTTCATAGGGGATACCTGTACAGAGGACGAAAAACTGCCGGACATTATAGAGCCGCGAACCGATTCGGGGCACGCCTAAAAAATTCGCTTACGAATGCTCGGGCCGTCGCCCATTGTTTGGGCGCGCTCGCCCCACTGCGCTACAATCCTGCGCCTTCTTAACCATCAGCCCGAGTACACGGGCTGCAACGCGAGGTACCTCCATGGTGCACAGCATGACCGCCTTCGCCCGCGTCGAAAAAGCCGGCGTCCAAGGCACCCTGAGCTGGGAACTGCGCTCGGTCAACAGCCGCTACCTGGAGCCGCACCTGCGCCTGCCGGAATCGTTCCGCGACCTCGAAGGCGCCGTCCGTGAAGCACTGCGCCAGGGCATCTCCCGCGGCAAGCTGGAGTGCACCCTGCGTTTTACCGAGGAAACCACCGGCAAGCCGCTGCAGGTAGACCGCGACCGCGCCGCGCAACTGGTCGCCGCCGCCGAGACCATCGCCGGCCTGATCAAGCAACCCGCCGCGCTGAACCCCCTGGAAGTCCTGGCCTGGCCCGGCGTGCTGGTGGCCGACGCCAGCGACCCGCAAGCCCTCAACGCCGAAGCCCTCGCCCTGTTCAACCAGGGCTTGAAGGAACTGAAAGCCGGCCGCGAGCGTGAAGGCGCCGAACTGGCCCGTTTGATCAACGAACGCCTGACGTCGATCGAAGAAGACGTGGTCACCCTGCGCGAGCTGGTACCGCAGATGCTGGCGACCCAACGCCAGAAGGTCCTCGATCGCTTCACCGACATGAAAGCCGACCTCGACCCGACGCGCCTGGAGCAGGAAATGGTGCTGCTGGCGCAAAAGAGCGACGTCGCCGAAGAGCTCGACCGCCTGAGCACCCACATCCTTGAAGTGCGCCGCGTGCTCAAGTCCGCCGGCGCCGCCGGTCGGCGCCTGGACTTCCTGATGCAGGAACTCAACCGGGAAGCCAATACACTGGGTTCCAAGGCGTTCGATCCGCGCAGCACACAAGCGGCGGTCAACCTTAAAGTGTTGATCGAGCAGATGCGCGAACAAGTACAGAATATTGAGTAAGGCAACTTCCATGACCCACAGCACCGGCACCCTTTACATCATTTCCGCTCCTTCGGGCGCGGGCAAGAGCAGCCTGGTCAAGGCCTTGACCGACGCTGACGCGCAGATCCGCATCTCGGTCTCCCACACCACCCGCGCCATGCGCCCGGGCGAGGTGAACGGCGTGCACTATCACTTCGTCGAGCGCACCGAATTCGTCAAGATGATCGAACACGGCGACTTCCTCGAACGCGCCGAAGTCTTCGGCAACCTCTACGGCACCTCGCAAAGCCACCTGCAGCAGACCCTGGACGAAGGCCACGACCTGATCCTGGAAATCGACTGGCAGGGCGCCGAGCAAGTACGCAAGCTGATGCCCCAGGCGCGCTCGATCTTCATCCTGCCGCCATCCCTCGACGCCTTGCACCAGCGCCTGACCAACCGCGGCCAGGACAGCGACGAGATCATCGAAGGCCGCATGCGTGAAGCCGTCAGCGAAATGAGCCACTACGTCGACTACGACTACCTGATCATCAACGACGACTTTTCCCACGCGCTGGATGATTTGAAGGCGATTTTCCGCACCAATCAGCTCCAGCAAAAGCGTCAACAGCAGCGTTTCGGCAAATTATTGGCTGAACTGCTCGGCTGATTGGCTCTTCCCAAAACCGCTGCAAGGGCTTTACATTGGCACTTGCGGCGGTTTACGAAGGCTCGCGAAAAATCAGCGCTTCCCTAAACGCTGGTGATTTTTTAAACTGTTCAGTCCGCTCGCCCAACCGGGCAGCGCGCATCTTGCATTCGCTCCGAGGAATACCATGGCCCGCGTAACCGTTGAAGACTGCCTAGAACACGTGGATAACCGCTTTGAGCTGGTCATGCTCTCTACCAAGCGTGCCCGTCAACTGGCCACTGGCGGCAAAGAGCCACTGGTCCAGTGGGAAAACGACAAGCCTACCGTTGTAGCCCTGCGTGAAATCGCTGAAGGCCTGATGAGCTACGAGTTCATCGCCAACGCTGAAATCGTTGAAGACGAACCGCTGTTTGCAGCGTTCGAGGACGAGTCCAACGAGGCCGTCTAAGCCTATGCCTGGTCGACGTAGCACGGCGCGGGGTCACAGCCATCGGCAGGAGTTAACACTTTGCCGAGCATAGACGCCCTCGCCGATCGCTTATCGGCCTACCTCGGCCCAGACCAGGTCAACCTGGTCCGCCGAGCGTATTTCTACGCCGAACAAGCCCATGACGGCCAACGCCGCCGCAGTGGCGAGGCGTATGTCACCCATCCTCTTGCGGTGGCAAACATTCTTGCCGACATGCACATGGACCATCAGAGCCTGATGGCCGCGATGCTGCATGACGTGATCGAAGACACCGGCATCGCCAAGGAAGCGCTCAGCGCACAATTTGGCGAAACCGTGGCCGAACTGGTCGACGGGGTCAGCAAACTGACCCAGATGAACTTCGAGACCAAGGCCGAAGCCCAGGCGGAAAACTTCCAGAAGATGGCCATGGCCATGGCCCGCGACATCCGGGTGATCCTGGTCAAGCTGGCCGACCGGCTGCACAACATGCGCACGCTGGAAGTGCTGTCCGGCGAAAAACGCCGGCGCATCGCCAAGGAAACCCTGGAAATCTACGCGCCCATCGCCAACCGGCTGGGCATGCACGCCATTCGTATCGAATTCGAAGACCTCGGCTTCAAGGCCATGCACCCGATGCGTTCGGCGCGCATCTACCAGGCGGTCAAGCGCGCCCGGGGCAACCGCAAGGAAATCGTCAACAAGATCGAAGAGTCCCTGAGCCATTGCCTGGCGATCGACGAGATCGAGGGCGAAGTCAGCGGCCGGCAGAAACACATCTACGGCATCTACAAGAAGATGCGCGGCAAGCGCCGGGCCTTCAACGAGATCATGGACGTGTATGCGTTCCGGATCATCGTCGACAAGGTCGACACCTGCTACCGCGTGCTGGGCGCTGTACATAATTTGTACAAGCCCCTGCCGGGCCGCTTCAAGGACTACATCGCGATTCCCAAGGCCAACGGCTATCAGTCGCTGCATACCACGCTGTTCGGTATGCATGGCGTGCCGATCGAGATCCAGATCCGCACCCGCGAAATGGAAGAGATGGCCAACAACGGCATTGCCGCCCACTGGCTGTACAAGTCCAGCGGCGACGAGCAGCCGAAGGGCACCCATGCCCGCG
The DNA here is from genome assembly GCF_059803535.1 of Pseudomonas sp. RP-B7. Classification (NCBI taxonomy): domain Bacteria; kingdom Pseudomonadati; phylum Pseudomonadota; class Gammaproteobacteria; order Pseudomonadales; family Pseudomonadaceae; genus Pseudomonas; species Pseudomonas sp. RP-B7. The sequence continues at coordinate 120,346 of NZ_JAPFHC010000006.1, read as the reverse complement.
CGCGCCAGTGGGTCAAAGGCGTGCTGGAAATGCAGCAACGTGCCGGCAACTCCCTCGAGTTCATCGAAAGCGTGAAGATCGACCTGTTCCCGGACGAGGTCTACGTGTTCACGCCCAAAGGCCGGATCATGGAGCTGCCCAAGGGCTCCACGGCGGTCGACTTTGCCTACGCCGTGCACACCGACGTGGGCAACAGCTGCATTGCCTGTCGGATCAATCGTCGTCTCGCACCGCTGTCCGAGCCACTGCAAAGCGGCTCCACGGTCGAGATCGTCAGCGCACCGGGCGCCCGCCCGAACCCGGCCTGGCTCAACTTCGTGGTCACCGGCAAGGCGCGCACCCACATCCGACACGCCCTCAAGCTGCAACGTCGCTCCGAGTCCATCAGCCTCGGCGAGCGCCTGCTGAACAAGGTGCTCAACGGTTTCGACAGCGCCCTCGACAAGATCCCGGCCGAACGCGTGCAGGCGATGCTCCACGAGTACCGCCAGGAAACCATCGAAGACTTGCTGGAAGACATCGGCCTGGGCAACCGCATGGCCTACGTGGTCGCCCGTCGCCTGCTTGGCGAAGGCGAACAACTGCCAAGCCCCGAAGGCCCGCTGGCGATTCGCGGCACCGAAGGCCTGGTGCTCAGCTACGCCAAGTGCTGCACGCCGATCCCGGGCGACCCGATTGTCGGGCACCTGTCGGCGGGCAAAGGCATGGTGGTGCACCTGGACAACTGCCGCAACATCACCGAGATCCGCCACAACCCGGAAAAATGCATCCAGCTGTCGTGGGCCAAGGATGTTACCGGCGAATTCAACGTCGAGCTGCGCGTCGAACTGGAACACCAGCGCGGCCTGATCGCCTTGCTGGCCAGCAGCGTCAATGCGGCCGATGGCAATATCGAGAAAATCAGCATGGACGAACGCGATGGTCGCATCAGCGTGGTCCAGCTGGTAGTCAGCGTGCACGACCGTGTGCACCTGGCCCGCGTGATCAAGAAACTGCGCGCCCTGACCGGAGTGATCCGCATCACCCGCATGCGTGCATAACCTGTCTCTTACAAGGAGTCACTCATGACCAAGACTGTTATCACCAGCGACAAGGCCCCAGCCGCCATCGGCACTTACTCCCAGGCCATCAAGGCGGGCAACACCGTCTACATGTCCGGCCAGATCCCGCTGGACCCAAAGACCATGGAACTGGTGGAAGGCTTCGAAGCACAGACCGTGCAGGTCTTCGAAAACCTCAAGTCCGTGGCTGAAGCGGCCGGCGGTTCGTTCAAGGACATCGTCAAGCTGAACATCTTCCTCACCGACCTGAGCCACTTCGCCAAGGTCAACGAGATCATGGGCAAATACTTCGAACAACCCTACCCAGCCCGCGCCGCCATCGGCGTAGCCGCCCTGCCAAAGGGTGCGCAGGTTGAGATGGACGCGATTCTGGTCATCGAGTAAAACACCCGGCGCAGCCTCACGGGCTGCGCCGACTTTGTTTCAGAAGGATTTCGTAATGCGCAAAGCGCTTGTAGCCTCTTCATTGCTCACCCTGCTGCTCGGCGGCTGCGCCAGCAACCCCGCCGACCTCGATGTGAGCGGCACCTGGATCAACCAGGTCGCCATCGATGCAGCGGCCAAGGGCGGCCCTTTGCGTGAAGCCCTGCAAAGCTTTGGCCCGAACCTCGAATGGGAGGTCAACACCAAGGCTGGCCAGGCACGCTACTACAACGGTTTTGAAGTAGCCGAAGGCAAGTTGCTGAGTGAACAATCCGGCATATGGCGCGTGGATTTCTACGGCAGCTCCGCCACCGAACTCAAGCGCAAAGGCAAGCAACTGCTGCAAGCGGCCAACGACAATGAGCCCGAGCAACTGTTCGCCCGCGCCAAAGACCCCGCCCCGGACGGTGCCCCACTGGGCGCCAACTTCGAACGGGCGCTATATGCCGCTTACCTGGGCGGCGACTGGAAGATCACCGACGGCTTCGGCAATGGCGCCATCGTGCAGTTCCAGGCCAACGGCAAGGTGGTCGGCCTGCCGAATGCGGACCAGTACTCGCTGTGCCTGGCGGGTGATTGTGCGTCGATGAGCGGCGGTTACGACAGCATTTGGCTGCAATTGAATGGCCAGGGCAATCCCTGGATCTTTGTGCGCAAAGGCGGGCAGCTGGAAATTTTCCAGGCCGTCAACACTGCACAGGCGGATGAAGTGCCTCAGTTCACCCCAGGCCCGCGCCAATGGTTGCTTGAAAAACAATAGCCAGCCTCACGCTGATATAAATGTGGGAGCGGGCTTGCTCGCGAATGCGGAGTGTCAGTCACTGAATGTGCTTCTGAAACACCGCATTCGCGAGCAAGCCCGCTCCCACATTTTTTGACCGTGTTTCAGCCCTTGAGGATCGCCGCATAACCTTCGCGATAGCTCGGATAAGTTGGCTTCCAACCCAGAGCCCTCACCCGCGCATTGCTGCACTGCTTGCTCCCGGCACGACGCACACTCGCATCATCCGCCCATTCCGTCACGCCCAGATACCCGCGCAACCAATCCACCACCTCGGCCAACGGCGCCGGCGCGTCATCGACGCCGATGTACACCTTGTCCAACTGCCCGCCCTGTTCCACATGCCGCAGCAAAAACGCTAGCAAGCCTGCGGCGTCGTCCGCATGAATACGGTTGCCATATAAAGGCGGGTCGATTGCCACGCGATAGCCTTGGCGCACCTGGGTCAGCAACCATTCACGCCCAGGACCATAGATACCGGTCAGCCGCACGACGCTCGCCGGGATGCCGCTATTGAGCGCGACTTGCTCGGCTTCCAGCATCACCTGACCGGAATAGCCCTTGGCCTGGGTATCGGATGTTTCGTCGACCCACTCACCGTTCTGCTGCCCATACACACTGCTGCTGGATACAAACAGCAGGTGCTTCGGCGCCTGGCCGTAGTCGTCCAGCCACTCCAGCACATGCTTCAAGCCCTGCACGTAAGCCGCGCGATACCCGGCCTCGTCGTGGTCGGTCGCGGCTGCGCAATACACCAGGTAATCCACCCCGCCAATCGGCCAGGTGTCCGGACAGTCCTTGCTGAACAGGTCGCCGGCGATGCCAATGACGCCCTCGGGCAGGCGCGAAATATCGCGACGCAGGCCATGAACCTCCCATCCCGAGGCCAGCAATTGGCTAGCCAGCCGACTACCCACATCGCCGCAACCGGCAATCACAACAGAAGGCGCAGACATCACAAAACTCCGTACTGAAAGGTCTAGATTAGCCCTCGCAGCAGACCGGCGGCCAGAAAAAGCACAAATAAAGTTACTGTATTACTTCTGTTAACAAGAATTACTTGCAATAATAACCGCCCATTTGTCCTCGGCCCCCCCGGGTCTGGAAGGACGATCACCCACTTTTTCTTCTCAGGTCCGGCCAGCATGACACGTAATACAAACCCCGCTTCGCCAACCACGTCCCGCGCCTGGCGCGCGATTGCCGCGCTGATGCTCAGCGTCCTGCTGGCACCGACCGTAGCATTCGCCGATGCCACCGCGCCGGCCGCTCCAGCTGCTGCCGAGCACAGCACTGCGACGCCTGCCGCCGCGCCGGCCGCCACCGATCCGGCCCTGGCTGCAGCACCTGCACCTGCACCCGCCGACGAAACCGGCGTGGTCCTGGAAGAAGACAACACCCTGGGCATGGCCCACGACCTGTCCCCATGGGGCATGTACCAGAACGCTGACGTAGTGGTGAAAGCCGTGATGATCGGCCTGGCCATCGCCTCGATCATCACCTGGACCATCTGGATCGCCAAAGGCTTCGAGCTGCTGGGCGCCAAGCGTCGTCTGCGCGCTGAAATCGTCCACCTGAAAAAAGCCACCACCCTCAAGGAAGCCAGCGAAAGCGCGACCAAGAAGGGCACCCTGGCCAACACTCTGGTGCACGACGCGCTGGAAGAAATGCGCCTGTCGGCCAACACCCGCGAAAAAGAAGGCATCAAGGAACGTGTGGCTTTCCGCCTCGAGCGCCTGGTTGCGGCCTGCGGCCGTAACATGAGCAGCGGCACCGGCGTGCTGGCAACCATCGGTTCCACCGCACCGTTCGTCGGCCTGTTCGGCACCGTGTGGGGCATCATGAACAGCTTCATCGGCATCGCCAAAACCCAGACCACCAACCTCGCCGTCGTCGCCCCGGGCATCGCCGAAGCCCTGCTGGCCACCGCCCTAGGCCTGGTTGCAGCGATTCCTGCGGTAGTGATCTACAACGTCTTCGCCCGTTCGATTGCCGGCTACAAGGCCCAGGTATCCGACGCGTCGGCAGAAGTCCTGCTGCTGGTCAGCCGCGACCTCGATCACCTGCCTACCGAGCGCAGCTCGCAACCGCACATGGTGAAAGTGGGGTAATCGGCCATGGGCCTGCATTTGAATCAAGGCGACGACGAACTCGTCGAGAACCACGAAATCAACGTCACGCCGTTTATCGACGTGATGCTGGTGCTGCTGATCATCTTCATGGTGGCGGCACCGTTGGCAACTGTGGACATCAAGGTCGACCTGCCCGCCTCCAGCGCCAAACCGGCGCCACGGCCAGAGAAACCGGTGTTCCTCAGCGTCAAGGCGGACCAGCGTCTGTTCCTGGGCGAAGAAGAAGTCAAATCCGAAACCCTCGGCCAGGTGCTCGACGCCAAGACCCAGGGCAAGAAAGACACGACGATCTTCTTCCAGGCCGACAAGGGCGTGGACTACGGCGACCTGATGAGCGTGATGGATGCCCTGCGGGCAGCCGGCTACCTCAAGGTAGGCCTGGTCGGACTTGAGACGGCAGCCAAGAAATGATCACGACGCGCCACAAACTGACGCGGTATGGCACAAGCCTCGCTGTCGTGCTGGGCGTGCATGCCGTCGCGATCATCATCGCGCTTCAATGGTCCGCGCCGCATACGGTCCAGTTGCCGCCGGCTGCCATGGTCATCGACCTGGCGCCGATGCCCGCGCCGCCACCGCCGGCTCCGCCGAAGGTGATCACGCCGCCGCAACCGCCAGCGCCGGTGGAAGAGCTGCCATTGCCGAAACTGGCCGAGGCACCCAAGCCGACAATCCAGGTGCCCAAGCCGGTCAAGCCCAAACCGAAACCGCAGCCGCCCAAGCCGGTGGAGAAAAAGGTCGAGCCGGTCAAGGAGAAGCCTTCCGAAGAGCCGCCGAGCGACGCTCCACCGACCCAGGCACCGGCTGAAAAATCGGCCCAGCCCGTGCCCGGCCCATCGCCACAACAGATTGCCGCCAAGGCATCCTGGGAAGGCACCCTGCTGGCGCACCTGCAGAAATACAAGAAGTACCCGCCCGGCGCCCAGGCCCGTGGCAAGGAAGGCCTGAACCGCCTGAAGTTCGTGGTGGATGCAGACGGCAACGTGCTGTCCTATGAGTTGGTGGGTCGCTCCGGCAACGCCGACCTGGACCGTGCGACCCTGGACATGATCCGTCGTGCCCAACCGCTGCCCAAGCCGCCAAGCGACATGCTCAAAGGTGGCACCATCGAGATCGTTGCACCGTTCGTGTACAACATCGAGAAGCGCCGCTAAATACCGCGCGCAAGCGCGGCCTATGTGGGAGCGGGCTTGCTCGCGAAAGCGGAGTGTCAGTTGATACATTCATCACTGACACACCGCTTTCGCGAGCAAGCCCGCTCCCACATTTGATTTCATCGCTGCATAAAGTCTCTTTCCCACAAAATCCCCGGCATTCCCCGCTCAATCCCCAGCAAACTTCTGATAACGTGTGTCTATCGATTGCAGCCGGTATGCTTGGCCGCAACCTCATGGACGCCCGCTATGACTCTTACAGAATTACGCTACATCGTGACCCTCGCCCAAGAGCAGCACTTTGGCCATGCGGCCGAGCGTTGCCATGTCAGCCAGCCGACGCTGTCGGTGGGCGTGAAAAAGCTTGAAGACGAACTCGGTGTGCTGATTTTCGAGCGCAGCAAAAGCGCCGTGCGCCTCACACCCGTGGGCGAAGGCATCGTGGCCCAGGCGCAAAAAGTCCTGGAGCAGGCGCAAAGCATCCGCGAGCTGGCCCAAGCCGGTAAAAACCAGCTGACCGCCCCGCTCAAAGTCGGCGCCATCTACACCGTCGGCCCGTATCTGTTCCCGCACCTGATCCCGCAACTGCACCGCGTCGCGCCGCAGATGCCGCTGTATATCGAAGAAAATTTCACCCACGTGCTGCGCGACAAACTGCGCAACGGCGAGCTGGACGCGATCATCATCGCCCTGCCATTCAACGAGGCCGACGTGCTGACCCTGCCGCTCTACGACGAGCCATTCCAGGTGTTGATGCCCGCCGACCACCCGTGGACCAAAAAAGACACCATCGACGCCGCCCTGCTCAACGACAAGAGCCTGCTGCTGCTTGGTGAAGGCCACTGTTTCCGCGATCAAGTATTGGAAGCCTGCCCGACCCTGACCAAGGGCAACGACGGCGCCAAACACACCACCGTGGAATCCAGCTCCCTGGAAACCATCCGCCACATGGTCGCCTCCGGCCTGGGCATCTCGATCCTGCCGCTGTCGGCAGTCGACAGCCATCACTACGCCCCCGGCGTGATCGAAGTGCGCCCACTGACACCGCCGGTGCCATTTCGCACCGTAGCGATTGCCTGGCGCGCCAGCTTCCCACGGCCAAAGGCCATTGAGATCCTCGCCGACTCGATCCGCCTGTGTTCGGTGGCCAAGCCGCCTGTTGCGAGCTAAGTAACCGTATGACTGAGCTGTCGCAGGTATCGGTGACGGCACTCAAGGGTGTCGGTGAAGCCATGGCCGAAAAACTGGCCAAGGTCGGCCTGGAGAATCTCCAGGACGTGCTCTTCCACCTGCCCCTGCGCTACCAGGACCGCACCCGCGTGGTGCCCATCGGCCATTTGCGCCCTGGGCAGGACGCGGTGGTCGAAGGCACCGTCAGCGGCGCCGACGTGGTGATGGGCAAGCGACGCAGCCTGGTGGTGCGCTTGCAGGATGGCACCGGCGGCCTGAGCCTGCGCTTCTATCATTTCAGCAATGCGCAGAAGGAAGGTCTCAAGCGCGGCACCCGCGTGCGCTGCTACGGCGAAGCGCGGCCCGGTGCATCCGGCCTGGAGATCTACCACCCAGAGTACCGGGCCATCACCGGCGACGAGCCGCCTCCGGTGGACACCACCCTCACCCCGATCTACCCGCTCACCGAAGGCCTGACCCAACAGCGCCTGCGCCAGTTGTGCACGCAGACCCTGACCCTGCTCGGCCCGAAAAGCCTGCCCGACTGGCTGCCGCTGGAGCTGGCCCGCGACTATCAACTGGCGCCGCTGGACGATGCGATCCGCTATCTGCATCACCCGCCCGCCGACGCCGATGTCGATGAGCTGGCCCTTGGTCACCACTGGGCCCAGCACCGCCTGGCCTTCGAAGAACTGCTGACACACCAGCTGTCCCAGCAACGCCTGCGCGAAAGCATGCGCTCACTGCGCGCACCGGCGATGCCCAAGGCCACCAGGTTGCCTGCGCAATACCTGGCCAACCTCGGCTTCACCCCGACCGGAGCCCAGCAGCGCGTCGGCAATGAAATCGCCTACGACCTCAGCCAGCAAGAACCGATGCTGCGCCTGATCCAGGGCGACGTCGGCGCGGGCAAGACCGTGGTCGCCGCCCTCGCGGCCTTGCAGGCGCTGGAAGCCGGCTACCAGGTCGCGTTGATGGCCCCTACCGAGATCCTCGCCGAGCAGCACTTCATCACCTTCAAGCGCTGGCTTGAACCCCTGGGCCTGGAAGTGGCATGGCTGGCCGGCAAGCTCAAGGGCAAGAACCGCGCCGCGGCGCTGGAGCAGATCGCCGGCGGCGCACCGATGGTGGTCGGCACCCACGCGCTGTTCCAGGACGAAGTGCAGTTCAAGAACCTCGCCCTGGTGATCATCGACGAACAGCACCGCTTCGGCGTGCAACAACGCCTGGCCCTGCGCCAGAAAGGCGTGGGCGGGCGCATGAATCCGCACCAGCTGATCATGACCGCCACGCCGATCCCACGCACCCTGGCGATGAGCGCCTACGCCGACCTCGACACCTCGATCCTCGACGAACTGCCCCCCGGCCGTACCCCGGTCAACACCGTGCTGGTCACCGACACCCGCCGCGTCGAAGTGATCGAGCGCGTGCGCGGCGCCTGCGCCGAAGGCCGCCAGGCGTACTGGGTGTGCACACTGATCGAAGAGTCCGAAGAGCTGACCTGCCAGGCCGCCGAAACCACCTATGAAGACCTCACCAGCGCCCTCGGCGAGCTCAAGGTCGGGCTGATCCATGGCCGCATGAAACCCGCGGAAAAAGCCGCGGTGATGGCCGAGTTCAAGGCCGGCAACCTGCAACTGCTGGTCGCCACCACGGTGATCGAAGTCGGGGTGGACGTGCCCAACGCCAGCCTGATGATCATCGAAAACCCCGAGCGCCTGGGCCTGGCCCAACTGCACCAACTGCGCGGCCGCGTCGGCCGGGGCAGCGCCGCCAGCCATTGCGTATTGCTGTACCACCCACCGCTGTCACAGATCGGCCGCCAGCGCCTGGGCATCATGCGCGAGACCAACGACGGTTTTGTCATCGCCGAAAAAGACCTCGAACTGCGTGGCCCCGGGGAAATGCTCGGCACGCGCCAGACCGGCCTGCTGCAGTTCAAGGTCGCCGACCTGATGCGCGACGCCGACCTGCTACCCGCCGTGCGTGATGCGGCGCAAGCCTTGCTGGAGCGTTGGCCGGAACATGTCAGCCCGTTGCTGGACCGCTGGCTCCGACATGGGCAGCAATACGGCCAAGTGTGACGCTGCGCGCACTTATACGACCCCCATGTGTATCAAGCTGGTTATACTCCAACGACTGTAAGAAATTGGATCAGGCCATGTCAGAAGTTGCCCACGCCACAGCCCCACTGACCACTCCGCCGGTCATTCAGGCGCTGCTCGCCAAACTCGCCATCCCCTACACGGAAGTCACCGAACACCTTGGCTTGAACCCTGCGCGCAAGGTCCAGGCGGTGTTGTTGGAAGATGCCGTGGGCGCTCTGATGGTGCTGTTCCCGCAGAACCAACTGCTCGACCTCAACCGCCTCGCCGAACTCACCGGCCGCCGCCTCACGGCCGTGGCGCCGGATCGCGTCGCGCGCATGCTCGGCAAGCACGACCTGAGCCTGTTGCCCGGCCTGCCGGCACTGACCAGCTCGCCGTGCCTGTACGAAGGCAGCCTGCTCAACGAGCCGAACCTGCTGGTGCATTCGGGTGAAGCCGGGTTGCTGCTGGAGATCGCCAGCGAACACTTCAAGAGCATGCTCACCAAGGCCAGCGCCGCGCAGTTCGGCGAGCCCCTGAGCAACATCCGGCCGAACCTCGACCGCCCCAATGATGACCGTGAGGAAATCACCCAGGCGATGCAGGCGTTCACCGCCCGCCGTATCCAGCAGCGCCTGGAAGCGACCCTTGAGATCCCGCCGCTGGCCGACACCGCGCAAAAGATCATCAAGCTGCGCGTCGACCCCAACGCCACCATCGATGACATCACGGGCGTAGTGGAAACCGACCCGGCCCTGGCCGCCCAGGTGGTGAGCTGGGCCGCGTCGCCGTACTACGCTTCGCCGGGCAAGATCCGCTCGGTGGAAGACGCCATCGTGCGCGTGCTGGGCTTCGACCTGGTGATCAATCTGGCACTGGGCCTGGCCCTGGGCAAGACCCTGAGCCTGCCCAAGGACCACCCGCACCAGGCCACGCCGTACTGGCACCAGTCGATCTACACCGCCGCCGTGATCGAAGGCCTGACCCGCGCCATGCCACGCGCCCAGCGCCCGGAAGCCGGCCTGACCTACCTGGCCGGCTTGCTGCACAACTTCGGTTACCTGCTGCTGGCCCACGTGTTCCCGCCGCACTTCTCGTTGATCTGCCGGCACCTGGAGGTCAACCCGCACCTATGCCACAGCTACGTGGAACAGCACCTGCTGGGCATCAGCCGCGAGCAGATCGGCGCCTGGCTGATGCGCTACTGGGACATGCCGGACGAACTGTCCACTGCCCTGCGCTTCCAGCACGACCCGACCTATGACGGTCAGTACGCCGAGTATCCGAACCTGGTGTGCCTGGCCGTGCGCTTGCTGCGCAGCCGAGGCATCGGCTCCGGGCCGGACGAAGCCATTCCTGACGAACTGCTTGAGCGCCTGGGACTGACCCGGGACAAGGCGGAGGAAGTGGTGGGCAAGGTGTTGGATGCCGAGGTGCTGTTGCGCGAACTGGCCTCACAGTTCAGCCAGCCCTGACTCTGTAGCCTGTCAGACCGCTTTCGCGAGCAAGCCCGCTCCCACAGTTGACCGAGTTCCAACATGAGAATGCGGTCGAATGTGGGAGCGGGCTTGCTCGCGAAGAATCCACCTCGGTCTACCTGAAAACCCTACTTCTTTTTCTTCGGCTTCAAATACTTGGTCAACCCCTGGAACCAGATCACCAGCGCCGGGTTGCCCTTGATCTGGATCGACTTGTCCTGAATCCCCGTCATGAACGCCAATTGCTTGTTCTTCGCCTGCATCGTGGCGAAGCCGTAGGCAGCGTCCTTGAACGCGATGGCAAACGCCGGCGTCGGGTGGACACCCGAACGGCTGGTGATGCGTTGGTCTTTGACGATGAAGTGACGGGCGACTTTGCCGTCGAGGGTCTGCAACTGGAAGGCCAGGTCTTTATCACCCAGTTGTTGCTGGAAGGCAGGGTTGGTGCGGCTGGCTTTGCCCATCATCAGGCCCAGCACCCACAGGAGAAGACGGAATTTCATGCACACGGCCTCGGGTAATTATTGAGTGGCCGCAGCAGTGTAGCGATTTGCAAAAAGAACGCCACCGATCTGGCGCATTAGCGGAAGATCGGCTGGCGTTTGACGCTTATAGCAGCATGTTACTTAAACGTTTGGGCAAGGAACCGGCGCCCAGTCGGCCAGGTTCGGATCGCGGCAGCTGCCTTCGAGCTGAGCTTTACCGGCGCTGGCGACCTTCTTGCTTTCATCCTGCTTGGTCTGGGCGGTCTGGAAGGTCTTCTCGGTGCTCACCGCTTCTGTTGGTACGGTTGGAAGCGGCGGCTTTTTCGGCGGCTTGGAGCCTGTGCCTTTCTTCTTGCCCGCGGCTACCACAGGTGTCGTTGTATCGGCCTTGGCCACGGTGACCACGTCGGTACGCTGTACGCCAACCTGTTGCAGGTCTTTCTCGTAGGCCTGGGTGTAGTTGTTCAGGTCTTCGGCCGCTTTACCGTTGACCGCAACGATCAGGTCATTGGATTCCTTCAGGCCCGCGACGATTTCCGCCAGGCGCTTGCGGCCTTCGGTGTCGTTGACGGTCTTGGCTTTGCGATCAGCCACCAGCTTGGTGAACGCGCTCTGGTAGCACTGCTGGGACGCCTTGGCGTACGCGGTGCTGCGGTCGATGTCGGAGGCGCTTTTGTTCACATCAGCCGCATACGAGGCAATACGCTGGTTGTCATCGGCGATCTGCTTCTGGCGCTCGGTGTAGTAACCCGCTGCGCCGCCCGCCAGGGCACCGCCCGCAGCACCGATGGCGGCGTTACGGCCACGTTTTTCCTTGTCGCCGGTCAGGACGCCGAGCAGGGCACCGCCGGCAGCACCGATGGCCGCGCCGGTGACAACCGACTTGGTCATGTTCGAGTCGGTGGCGCGCAAGTGCTGCACCGGCTCGTAGCAGTTGGGGTAGTACTCGACCTTGGTGCTCGACGCGACCTTGGAGGCCGGCGACGTGGCGCAACCGGTCAGCACGGTGCTGAAGCCGGCTGCGATCAGCAGCAAGTGACGCTTGGAAACCGCCTTACGGGAAAAAAGCATAGGTGTGTTCTCTTTTAAGTTTGACTTGCCCAGCACGGCCACGGCCGCCTGAGTCCCTTCCAAGCTCGCTCTACAGCCAGCGCTCATCGCTGACCGCTCGCTGCGAGCAATTCCTTCAAGATCGTTGCCGGGTCGGCCCGCTGTTGCTTGCGGTAGTTGCCGACATGGCGAACGAACAGTGTCGCGCGCGTCACCAGGCTCTTGCCGAGCACCGGCTTGCGATCCAACTCTTCCTTGATCCGTTGAAACTGCGCCTGGATCACCGCATCGGTATAACGCGTGCCGGTGGCCAGGTTGTCGATATAGATCGCCACTGCGCCGTCGAGGGCACTGCGGCCATTGGCGATGGCCATGTCGAACAGTTGCGCGCTGGCCTCGTCCTTTTTGTCGAGCGCCTGCTGGCGACTCTTCTGCAGGTTCGCCAGGCGGATGTTGTAGTTGGCGATGGTCTCGGCCACCAGCGCGGCCGATTGAATCAGGTTGCCCGCCGCTTCCTCGCGTTGCTGGGCGATCAGCGAGACGTTGCGCTTGAGCTCCTCGTTGACCAGCCCCAGCTCGGCTTGCAGCTTGGGGTCGACGCTGGCGGCGATGATGCTGTCCAGGCGCTTGGTCGGGTCCTGGGCGTCGTCGATGGCGTCGGTCAGCGAGGCCAGGCGGCCCTCTTTCTGCCACTGGGCGAACAGCTCCTTGTAGCGCGAACGCGGTGCCGACAGCGCGCCGATCGCCACGCGGAAACCGGTGGTCTCGTTGCTCTGCTCGGTGCCATCGGCGCCAAACAGCGGGTATTCACGGCGCATGCCGGTGAACAGCGTGCCCTCACCTTCCAGGTAGTTGCCGCCCTTGACCACAAAGCCACCGTAGGTGCCCTGGCGACGTCCGGCGTGCACCAGTTGGAAGGATTCCTGGACCATCTCGGCGGCGTTGCCGATCACGTCGAACATCCCAATGGGATTGGGCAGCTTGGTGCCGATGGGCATCAGGCGTGCAGCCTGGCCGGTGCCGCCGGCGACCTGGTTGAACACTGCGTAGTCGCCCAGCGGGCCGTCGCTGTCGCTGCCTTCGGCGCGGCGCGGGAACAGGCGCCCTTCCAGGTCCTGACGGCTCACCGCCTGGCCACCGCGTGCAGCGAACTCCCACTCGACTTCGGTAGGCAGCCGCACAAAACCGACGCCGCCATCCTCTGCCGACGAACCACGCCCGCTCACCGGCAGCAGGTCGCGGTGGTACTTCATCAGCCACGCGCTGTACACCGCCGAAAAGCGTTCGGCCTCAAAGCGCGACAATTTCACCTTGGGCAAACGCCCGGCCATCCCGGTCGGCGCATCGCACGCCGGCGCAGGCTCGCCACTGGCCAGGGACTGCGCCTGGGACATGACCTGGGCGTACTGGCGCGCAGTCACTTCGTACTTGCCGATGAAGTACAGCATGGGCTTGAGCGGGGTCTTGGCGTCGGTCTTCGGCATCAAGGGCGCGATGACTTTGTTCCAGTCCTTGGGCAAGTCCTTGAGGGTGAACTGGCCGTTGATGAAGTCGCGGCGGTAACCGGAAATAAACGATTGCTGGTAACCCGCCTCGCCTTCGGCAAAGGGGTAGCCGAGGCTGATCTCGCGGTCATCCAGGGTGCCCTGGGCCAACACGTAGGCGTAGCGGAACACCATGTTGCCTTCGCAGGGCAGCGGCAGGCTGACATCCCCTTCCAAGGGCTTGGGGTTGTCGAGCTTGTCACTCGCCTCATCGGCCCAGGCCATCGAGGCCAGGGTCAGCGCCACACAGGCGCCCAGTAACTTATACATCTCTGATTCCTTCAGAAGCCTGGATACGCGCCACTCGCCAACCACCACAAGCCGCCGCCACGGCGCTGACGCCGAGGACCGCAACCAGGGCCAGGCCGTAATGGCGCGCCAGCAGGTGGCTGGCGTACTCGCCCGGCACCTGCACGAATAATTCATTCAAACCCGCCTCGGCCAGGCCATACAGACCGGCACTGAGTACGGCGGCAAAACCCGCGCTGTATAGCGCCTGCACCACCACGAACACCAGCAGCCCACCCGTGGAAAACCCCAGCAGGCGCAACACCGACAACTCCCGGCGCTTGCGCGCCACGGCGGCCAAGGCCCCGGCGAAGATCGCCGCAAACGCCCCTGCCAACGCCAACCCGCAGATCACCCAGAACACGATAGACAGGTTGCGGCTCAACGACTGCACCTGGGCGATGGTCTGCGCCTGGGTCGACACCAACAGGTTCTGCCCGGCGAAGTACACGCGCAGCGGTTCCACATCGGTGAGGTTGCGGGCGTACAGGCGGAATGCCGGGTACACACGCTGCTCACTCACACCCACCGCTTCACCGGCCCAACCCAACGCCGGCACTGCGCGGCCATCACGGTAGTCTTCCGCCGCTTCCAGCAAACCCAGGTCGGCAAACAAACCGTCACGGGCAAAGGCCTCCAGCGGCAACACCGCCAGCACCTGTACGCGTGTGCGCTGGGCTTCGACACGCCCGGCCACCTGTCGCGCAAAGCTGGTTTCCAGCCAATCGCCAGGCCGCGCCGCAAGCTTTTCGGCAGCGGTGTGGCTCAGCACGACCTGGTCCAGGCCCCGGGGCACCGGCAAGCCGGCCAGCAGCGGATCACCCGAGGCGCTCGGCAGCATTTCCAACGCCAGGCTGCCCACCTGCACCGTCGCTGCAATCTGCCGCGTACGCGGGATGGCGAAGGCTACCTCACTGCGCTCGCCCAGTTGCTCGATAAACGCACTGCTGAATCGACCACCGCCCAGCGGAATAATTTCACGGGTAGCGGGGTCGGTCTCCAAACGTTCGGTCAAACTGCTAACCAGTCCAAATTTCAGGCCGAATAACACCAGCAACGGCGCGATAACCGCGACCAACGCCAGCACCGAACAGGCCGACAGCCACGCATCGTTGCGGTAATCCTGCCAGGCCAGCGACGCCACCAAGCCGATGCGCATCAGCACGCCTCCCCGAGGGTCGCGGTGACGCCGCCGTCGGTGTCGCGACGGCAACTGATGCGCCGCACCGGCAAGCCGCTGGCGCGGGCCAGGGGCTCGTCATGGGTGGCGATCACACAGGCTGCCTGGTGCTGGCGAGCCTGCGCGAGCAGCGCCTGCATCACGCGCTCGGCGTTCAGGGGGTCGAGGGACGCCGTGGGTTCGTCCGCCAGCACCAGTTGCGGCGCATGGGCCAGGGCGCGGGCACAGCTGACGCGCTGGCGCTGGCCTACCGACAACGCCGCCGGCTTCTTGGCCAACTGGTCGCCGATCTCCAATTGCTCGGCCAGGCGCGTCACGCTGCCATCGTCCTTCAAGCCCAGCAGTTGCCGGGACAAGGCTATATTCCCACGCACATCGAGAAAGCCCAGCAGGCCGCCGGTTTGCAGCACATACCCCAAGTGCTGGCTACGCAGCGCGGCCAACGCGGATTGCCGATCAGCGCGCCACAGCCCGGCAATGTCCTGCTGATGAAACTCAAACTGCCCGACCTGATCCGGCGCCAATACCAGCGCCAGCAGGTCCAGCAAAGTGCTTTTGCCGCAACCGCTGGGCCCGACAATCGCCACTTGCTCGCCGGCACGCAGTGCCAGCGCCGGGATCACCAGGCTGTAGCGCTGGCTGCCGACGCCCCGGCTCTTGTGCACCGCGCTCAGGTTCAGCATCACGGCAACGTCGACAACGGCACGCGGTACAACGCGTCGCCCGGCTCGGCATCACCGAAACGGACCCAGTTGGCCAGGTCGTTGTGGAAGGTTTCGTAGAGGCGGATTTTCGAATCCAGCTCGTCGATAAAATCTTCCTGCTCGGCCACGCTCAACGACAACCACAAATCCTGGGTCATGTTCAGCGACTTGCTGCGGTACGGCAGGCCCTCCAGGTATTCGCCGAGAATGCCGCCGTCGGCCAGGTTGCCGCCCTTGCGCAGGGCTTGCGGGTCGCGGCTCATGTAGGCCGAGGCGCTGGCGATTTCCTGGAAGAAGTCCTTCGGCGAGGTCTGGGTCTTGCGCGCCGCATCGACGATCAGTTTCAGCGACTGCTGCAAGTCGTTGAGCTGCAACTTAGTCAGCATCACGCACACCTGGAACGCCGGCAGCGCCGGGTTGGTCAGGTCGCGGTCGGCGGTCCAGGCGCTGACCAGTTGCGGCGCCTGGCTCGCGGTTTTGCGCCCGAGGAAATCCATGTGCATGGCGTAGCCGACGGCGGCGGATTTGTCCGCCAGGCTCGGCGCGCTGCTCAGCAACGGCACCGGCTGGGGCGTGTTGCTGCGCACCTGGTGCACGAGGTTGGCGAACACCGTGCCGATCTCATCCACACGCTCACCGAGCTTGCGCACATCGCCACCGGGCACCGGCGTGTACAGGTCGCCGATCTGCGGGTTGGCGTCGGCGGTGAGGATGCGGTACTGGCTCTCGGCACCGGCGTGGGTTTTCTTGCCAACGTCGGTGCGCAGGTGCAGGGCGTAGATCTTGATCTGCTTGCCCAGCGCGGCCTGGCGCACTTCGGCTTCGTTCATCTGGGTGGCGGCGAACGGGTCGTTCTTGCGCAGCGCACCGGCGTCGGTGACCAGCAGGATGATGCGCCCGCCATAGCCGGACCAGTCCATGCCGTCCACCGCCTGCATCACCCCGGCGAACGCGTCTTCGTTGAAGGAATGGCTGGACACCGTGGACGCCTTGACCTGCCGCGCCATGTCGAGGAAGTGCTGCGGGTCGCGGCCTTGATCCAGGCTGATCAGGGTCTTGGCCACGTATTCCAGGCCCGGCGTCTTCTTCACGCTGCTGCGGAAACCCACCATGCCAAAGCTGACGCTGTCCAACTCGCCACGTTCGGCGATGCGGGTTTGCAGTTCGTGCACCACGTCGCGGATCTGGTCGATGTAGGGCTGCATCGACACCGTGGTGTCGACGACCAACACCACGGCGGTGCGAAAGGCGTCGGCGTTGGCGCTGATCACCGGCGTTGCGGGTTTTGCCACCGCGCTGCTGCCGGGATCGATGGACGCCACATTCAGCAACTGCACCGGCTGGCCGTTTTCGTCGAAGCTCTCTTTGGAGTCGAAGATCGGCAACAGGTAGAACTGGTTCTGCGGCACGGCACTGGCTGCGGGCTCCAACGCCAGGATCTGGCTGTTGTCTTCGCTGTTTTTCTGCGCCTTGGCCAGCACGCCTTTGGCTGCGGAAGGATCAGCCAGCAGTTTTTCCACTTCGCCGGATTGGCGCAGGAACATCACCGGTGCCCGGCCCGAGCGCTCGGTAAATTTCAGCACCAGGCTTTGTTTCCAGTCACTGACCTGTGCCGCCGGCAACCAGCCGTCGCTGCGCCCATCGGTGGCCGCGCCGACACGTACCCACGGGCTGCCATCGACGTCTTTGCGTTGGTAGACGTAGAGCACGGAGAACGCCGGCAGGGCCTTGCCTGGCGCGCCGCCGGCATCCGTTGACAGTTTCGCGCCCGGCTTGCTGAGCACGCGCTGGAACAGGGTCTTCTTGCCCGCCATCAACAGCGGGCGCTGGCCACCATCGACTTCGGCGACCGCTGGCGGCGGTGGCGTGACTTTCGGTACCTCGGCGGCAGGTGGCTTGGCCACCGGCTCGTCGCTGCCGCTCAACCACCAGTAACTCGCGCCACCCATTGCCAGTGCAACCGCCACTGCCACTGCCGCCAGCGCCAACACCGGCCCACGGCGCTGCTCGCTGTGCTGGGTCGGTGGCACCACGGGTTGGCGCACCGGCTGGGGTTTCTCGGTGGGGATTTCGATCGACTCTGGGGTGATGCCCCCCAGGTCAAAACTCATCGGGATCGGCAACGGCCGCACCAGCGTGGCTTCCGGGGAGTCCGCCGGCAGGTTGTCCAAGGCCCGCAACAGCGCCGCCGCATCCGGGAAACGCTCAGCCGGGTCCTTGGCCAACAGTTTGCGCAGCACGTCCTGATAACGGCCGTGATGCACCGGCAATTCCGGCAGCGGTTCGGTCAGGTGCGCCAGCGCCGTCGACAGCGCGTCGGTGCCGCTGTAGGGCAGCTTGCCGACGAGGATTTCATACAACACCACGCCCAGCGCATACAGGTCGGCGCGGCCATCGATCTCCTGGCCCCGCGCCTGTTCCGGGCTCATGTAGCTCGGTGTGCCCACGGCAAAACCGGCCTGGGTGAACTGGGTGCGGTCGTCCAGGGATTTGGCGATGCCAAAATCCGACAACACCGCCGTGCCGTCGGCGCGAAACAGAATGTTCGCCGGCTTCACGTCGCGGTGCACCAGGCCCTGGGCGTGGGCATAGCCCAGCGCCGAGGCGATCTGGCGGATCAGCGTCACCCCCTGCTCCGGCGTCATGCCGGCAGCGATGCGCTCCTTGAGCGTGCCGTTGGGCAGGTATTCCATGGCCATGTAATACAGCTCACCGACGTTGCCGATGTCATGGATGGTCACCGTGTGCGGATGCGACAGGCGCGCCAGGGTCTTGCCCTCGCGCAGGAATCGCTCGCAGAAGGTCGGGTCGGCCGCCAGCGCCGCCGCCATCACCTTCAACGCCACCTTGCGCTCCAGCGAACGTTGGGTCGCCAGGTACACGCTGGCCATGGCGCCTTCGCCGATTTCGCCGTCGATGTCGTAGCCGGGGATCAGGATATTCATGCCGAGACCTTCACGACGATGGTGGTGATGTTGTCCGGCGCGCCCCGGTTGAGACCCAGGTGCACCAGGCTGCGGACGATTTCGTCCGGCGCGTCGTGGCTGAGGACTTCGCGGATTTCGTGGTCTTCGACGGTCTTGTTGAGGCCGTCGCTGCACAGCAGGTAGCTGTCGCCGGGGGCGATCAGCAGGTCGACCACCGCCAGTTCCAGCTGCGCCTCGACGCCGATGGCGCGGGTGACAATGTTTGCGCGCGGGTGCACGCGGGCGTCGGCTTCGCTGAGCAGGCCGCTGTCTTGCAGGTCTTGCACGTAGCTGTGGTCGCGGGAAATGCGCTCCAGCACGCCGTCACGCAGGCGGTACAAGCGGCTGTCGCCGGCCCACACGCACACGCCGCGCAAACCGCGTGCGGCGAGCAACACCACGGTGCTGCCCATCAAGGTCACGCCACGGTTGACGGTTTCTTCGCGCACAGCGGCGTTGATGCGTACCAGGTCGTTGCGCAGCGCCGCCGAATACTCCTCAAGGGAACGGCCCGGCGCCACACTGCGCAGGCTGTCGACGATCAGGCTGCTGACATAGTCCCCCGCCGCATGCCCGCCCATACCGTCGGCCACCACCCACAGGCGGTTTTCCGGCAGATCCAGACAGGCGTCTTCGTTGACTTGGCGCACCATGCCCACATGGCTTTTGCTCGCGGATTTGTACGTCGCCCCCATCTACACCACACCTTCTTGTCCGAGCAAAAACTGCGCAAAATCGCCGGCGGCAGGCAGGCCCTGACACCGCAATAAACCGGGTGAAATACGTTGCGAACCTCGGCCCCACCACAGGCTCGCACCTTCGCAGGCCTGTTCGGCGAGCGCGGTCATGCGGCTATGGGGCTCAGTGGCGGACACCCGTTGCAGGCCGGCGAAGCGGCTGTCTACCGCACGCAGCTCAAGGGTCGGGACGCCCAGTTGGTCGAGGCCAGCGTTGAAGCTTTCAAAGCTTGCACCGCTGTCCAGTGTGCTCAGCAGCAGCTCTTCGGCCTGCTCGAACCAGGTGTCCGGCCCGCCCACCAGGGACGCCGGATTGGTGTCGTGATCCAGCAGCGCAACCACCGCCAACGGGAAATAGCGCCCGACCCGATCAATGCTCGGCATCACCACCCCTGCCGCTGCGTCCGGCCCGCACACACCCGGCGCCAGGACGAAGCGCCACAGCGGGCTGACCAGATACACGTTGAGCCAATCGGCGCCGAGGCTGTTCTGACTGGCGAGCAAACCGGCCGCCAGCCAGCTGTCCCACGGGCCGACAAAGCTCTGGGGCAAGGCGCGGCTGACAAAGTCGCCACGGCTGGCCAATTTGCCGTAGAAACCCAGCGTCGTCATAGCCGCTCCGGCAGGCTGAAGCCACTGAGTACGCGGCTCTTGAACGGGTTGAAGGCGCTGTTGGCGCGCAATTCGTAGGCGATGCTCGCGCCATCCACACGCAGGCGCAGGTTGAAACGGTCTGGCGAGTTGCCCGGGGTCAGGTCCGATTGCTCCAGCAGACGGAACCAGGCCCATGGCCCATCAAGGGTCACGCCGGAGCGGCCACTGGCGGCAGGGGGCATGATCGAGATGCGCACCACGCCGATGCTGCCGGGGTTCGGCCACTGCATGGCCACCGGGCGGCTCGGGCCGTGGTCGTAGCTCAGTTGCTGGCCGTCGAGGTCGAGCAGGAACTGGGTGATGGTCGGGTCCATCGACACCGGTTTGAGTTCGAAACGCACAATCGGCTGCGTACCGCCTGCGCGGAAGAACGCATCACGGATCGTCGCGGCGCGCTGGAAGGTTTGCAGCACGCCCGGCGCAATCCCGAGCTTCTGCGCCGCGCCCGGCTGCCAGCGCCAGGTCTGGGTGGAAGTGTCCACGTAAGGCTGCAGGTATTTGCGGAAGTAGTTATCCATCACCCCGCCCACGCCGAAGAACATGCCGAAGTCGTCCAGGGTCGCATCCCGCGCACTCCCCGGCGCCAGGGGATAACGCCCGGCCAGGGACTGGCGGTAGACGTTGACCACTTCGCTCATCCAGGCCGCGTTCAGTTGGTTGCGCACCCCGCCCATCATGCTGTTGGTGGTGGAGTTGACCACCGACTTGACCATGCCCTGCACCAACGGCGGCTGGCGTTCGGCATTCAGGCTGACCCGCGTGGCCGCAGCCGCCGCCTGGTTCTTCGCCTCGCCGAGCAACGCATCGCCGCTGGCGCCGACCATGGCGCTGACCTGCACGTACAGCGCGTTCATATCCGCGAGCAAAGCGTCGATGGCCGCCGGTTCACCTTCGTTCTTGCTGACGATGCTGTTGAGTTCGGCAAAGTGCGCCGTCACCGGATCATCCGAGGCTTGCGCAGCGTTAGCGCTCGGTTGTTCCTGGCCGAGCAAGCTGCCCAGGCGCTCCTTGAGCTTGTCGACGCCACCTTCCACCGGCACGCCTTTGGCCGCCAGTTGACGCTCCTCGGCCTGCAGATCGGTTTCCTTGGCCACCGCCACCAGCAGTTTTTTCAGCGGCGAGGTCGGGCCGGAAATCACCCGCAGTACATCGGCGGCCTGGGCCACGCTGGTGATTGGCACAAAGTCGATGTCGGCGAGCAGTGCATCCCACTGACGCTGGTAGTCCTGGAAGTACAGGCGGCGCACGTCGGCGGCCAGGCTCACCACATTTTGCTGGTCGGCCTGTTCATGGCCCAACACCCATTGCTCTTCGGCGAGGGTGCCGGTCTGGTTCAGGCTGCTCAGCAGGAACGCCTGGCGATACCCCTTGGCCGTGAAGAAGCCACTCAACGGCTCGCCCAGCGGCTTGCCGCTCTTGCGGCTGAACACCAGCGCGGCATCGCGGCCGGCGGCTTCGTTGAGGCGGAAATCCGCGATGCCTTCCGGCAGTTTCTGGCGCTTGACCCGGTCGTAGACGCGCTGCGCCACCGGCAGCTGTTGCAGTTGCCGACGCAGGTCGTCGATCAAGCGTGGATCAAGACGCGCACTCGGCGGATGACGATCGAACAGTGCCTGCAAATGCCCGCTCAACGCCTGGCGCTGCTCGGCCGGCAGATCACGCGGCAGGTTGCGGTCCCAGTCCAGGGCAATCCAGGCCTTGATGAAATCTGGATCGTAATGCTCGCTGTCAGCCAGCATCAGGTAGGCCTTGAGGCCTTCGTAGAGGAAGTCGGAATTGCCGCCCGCGTGCAGTTGTTCTTCGATGCGCGTCACCAGGCGCGGCGCGAGCACGGCGATCAACAGCTTGCGGTAGACGCTGGCGGACTCGGCTTCAAGCATGTCGCCCTGGTACAAGCCCAAGCCTTCTGACCAACTCGGCGAATCCCCAGCAAGGTTCTTCACCGCATTGAGCAACGGCAGTACAGCGAGCACTTCGCGTTGTGCCGGGCTCAGGTTCTGCACGGTCTGGCCCAGCGGCGCGACCTTCTGGTCGACCTGGGCGATATACGCCTGGTTGGCGCGATAGCTCACCCACCACAGGCTGCTGACCACCAGCACCAACGCCACGGTGGCCGCCAGTACGCCACGGGCGACCCACTTGCGCCGCCGCTCGACCTTGGGATTCACCCCCACCAGGCCGCGTTCGGCAAACGCCACGGCGGTGAAGAGTTTTTCGATGAAGTAACTGCGTCCGGTGCCGCTCTGGCGCGCCAGGTGCTGGCGGTCCAGGTTCATGCTCTGGGCCATCGCGCCGATCAGGCGGTCAATCGGGCTGCCTTCCTGGGTGCCGCTGGTGAAGTACACGCCGCGCAGCAATACGCGCTCTTCAAAGGCGTTGGGTTTGAACACACCTTCAAGAAAGCTTTGCAGGCAATCCTTCAACGCACCGAACTGCTGCGGGAAGCCGTAGATCAGGTCGCGTCGCGCCGGGTCGCGTTCCTGTTGCAGACGCTCCACCAGGCGTTCGTTGAGGCGCTGTTCGAGACCGGCGAATTCGCTTTGCAGGTGCGCCAGCGGGCTGTCGCTGTTCTTGCCGTCGTCCAGGGCAAAGGTCATGCCCCACACCTGGGCACGTTCTTCCTTGCTCAGGTTGTCGAAGTACTCCATGAAGCCCGGCACCAGGTCGAGCTTGGTGAGCATCAGGTAGATCGGGAAACGCACGCCCAGCTGGGTGTACAGCTCCTGGATACGCAGGCGGATCGCCGCAGCGTGGGCGGCGCGCTCGGCGTCGCTGCCGAGCAGCAGGTCCGACAGGCTGATGGCGATAAAGGCGCCATCGATGGGACGGCGCGAGCGCTGCTTCTTCAGCAGGCTGAGGAAGCCCAGCCACGCGGCTTTATCCACTGTGGAGTTGCTGTCCTGGGTGGTGTAGCGGCCAGCGGTGTCGAGCAATACCGCTTGGTCGGTGAACCACCAGTCGCAGTTGCGCGTACCACCGACGCCACGTACCGCACCGGCGCCCAGTTGGGCGGCCAACGGGAAATGCAGGCCCGAATTGACCAGCGCGGTGGTCTTGCCCGAACCCGGCGGGCCGATGATCACGTACCACGGCAGTTCGTAGAGATTGCGTCGCTCATCGCCGCCGAGCTTGGCTTTCTTCAGCAGCGCCAGGGCTTCGTCCATGCGCTGGCGCAGGGTGCTGAGTTCCTCGGCGGTGGCGACCGAGTTTGGATCGACCGGGGTTTCAGCGGCGAGGCTGCGCATCACTTCGGCGGCCTGACGGCGTGCCTGGATGATGCGCCACACGCGGTAGGCCAGCCACACGCCGAACACCAGGATGATCAGCGCCCAACGACGGCCTTGCGGGACCAACACATCGAGCAACGGCCCGACAAACCAGATGATCAAACTCAGGGCAATCAGCCCGAGCACTGGGATCACCCAGCGAATCATGAAACTGAAAAACGCCTTCACTCGACGCCCTCCGCCAATACGGTGATTTCAACCCGACGATTGCGGGCACGGCCTTCGGCGGTGCTGTTGGTAGCCACCGGCTCGGTGTCGCTGCGCCCTTCGGCGCTGAAGCGTTCGGCCTGGCCGGTCTTGGCCGCCAGGATCTCCAGCACCGACTTGGCCCGCGCCTCGGACAACGCCCAGTTGGACGGGAAGCGCAGCGTGGCGATCGGACGGTTGTCGCTGTGCCCGGTGACACGCACCTGGCCCTTCACTTTGCGAATCGCATCGGCGATGCGCAGCATCAGTGGCTGGTAGTCATCGACAATGCTGGAGCTGGCCGACGCGAACAGCTCATCGCCGCGAATGGTCACCACCGAACGGTCCACCGCATCCTCGACGGCGACGCGCCCGGCCTTGATGTCCTCGACCAGGAAGCCGGCCAGACGCGGCCGCTCGATCACTTTCGGCTGCGCCACCGGGCGGTCGATGGCCTGCACCGGGATCTCGCCCAGGGCATGAATATTCTTGAACACCGGCTCGGCATCCGCCGCCAGCTTGAGCCGCAGACCAAACAGCAACGCCAGCAGCAGCGCCACGCCGATGGCCACGGCGATCCACGGCGGCATGAATTGCGCTAGGCGATCACGCGCCACGGTCACCCCACGCCAGTGCGGCGACAGCTCGCGCTCGTGTTCACCGCGGGCACTGCGGATGGCCGCTGCGGTGCGTTCGCGCAAGGCTTCCAACTGGCTGCGCCCGTCGTTCATCACGCGGTAGCGGCCTTCAAAACCCAGGCACATGCACAGGTACAACAGCTCCAGCAGGTACAGGCGTTCCCGTGGGCTTTGCAGGCAATGGTCGAGCAACTGGAAGACTTTCTCGCCGCCCCAGGCTTCGTTGTGCACGGTGATCAGCAGGCTTTGCTTGCCCCAGTCGCTGGCGCTGCCCCACGGCGTGCTCAACACGGCTTCATCGAGGGCGGTGCACAGCGCGTAACGCGCCAGCAGCACCTCGTTGCGGGCAATGCCGGCGGCCTCGGCGCGCTCTTCGAACTGGCGCAGGTACGCCAGCAACTGCGCACGCAGGCTGGCCGGTGCCGGGTGAGCGATGGTGTTGCGCAGGCGCGTCAACAACGCCAGCAGCGGGCCGGCGGCGCTTTCCAACGGGTTGAGGCCCTGGCTTTTGCCAGTGAGCATCGGCGCGGCCGGCATCGCCAGGGGCGAGGGTTCGGCACGCGCAGGCTCCGGCGCACGGCCACCGGGGCGCGGCATGAACTGGGTGCGGTCGTCATCATTGGGGTGCATCGCGGATTATCCTCGGATCGCCCAGAAGGCCAGGTTCAAGCCCGGGAACTGCCCGGCGATGTGGAAGGCAAAACCACCGGAATTCTGCAGCTGCTGCCAGTGCTCGCTGCCACGGTCCAGCTCGTAATAGGTACTGCCCGCGTGGTACGGCAGTTGACGCGGCGCCACCGGCAGCGGCAGCAGGCCGATGCCCGGCAGTTGCAGGTTGACCATGTCGCGGATGTGCTCCACCGAGCCGACCTTGCTTTGCTGGCCGAAGCGCGCGCGCAGGGTTTCGCCGGGCACATCGGCACGCACCACGAGGATGAAATTGGCGCTGTCGAGCAGGGTCTTGTCGGCCAGCATCGCCACGTGGATGCCGTAGGCTTTCTCGACAATCGGGATCGGCGTGGCTTTGCTGTCGATCAGCATCGACAGCGCTTCACGCAGTGCGGCCATGACCGGGGCGAAGCTCACGGCCAGGTCGTCGTGCTGGTATTGCGGGTATTCCTGGGGGCGACGGCCTGAGGTGGAGAAGGTCGAAAACTCACCGGCCAGGCTCACCAGCTCGCTGAAAAACCGCTCCGGGTGCAGCGGGCTGAGTTGGCTGAAATGCTGGATCAGCGGCTGGGCGCGGTTGACCAGTTGCAGCAGCATGAAGTCGGCAATCTCCGACGCGCCACCGGCGCCCGATGCAACCACGCGCCCGGCCAGGGCTTCACCGCGCTGGTGCAGCAGGCCCAGCAGTTCGCTGCGAAAGGCCGCCAGCGGTTTGCTCGCGGCTACATCGAGAACCGGCGGGATGTAGGTGTCATCGAGGACCAAGGCGCGGTCGGCGCGTTTTTCCTTGATGCGCACCAGGCCGATGGCGGCGTAATCGCTGATGCCGTCCTGCGCGGTCAGCAGGCGCAGGGCGCGGGAGCCCACCGCCACCGGCGCACGGTTTTCGAACGGCGCGTTGTCGTCACGCACTTCGCGCACCTGGCTTACGTAGCGGGCGGCTTCCAGGGCTTCGCCTTCGTCCACGGTGTCGCGGGCACCGGCACGCTTGAGCGGCAAGGCCAGGTACACCAGGCCGTCGCGCAGGTGGTCGTCGATGTTCAGCGGGCTCGGCGCCAGGTCATCCTGGGGGATGTTGAACGGCGTGCCGTCGGGCAACAGGCCGCGTGCCGAGATGATTGCCAGCTTGCCCTGGGCCAGCAGGCCCTGGTCGATCAGCAGTTCGGAAAAGCCCCAGGCCCCTGCAGACAGCGGGCGGCTGCGGGCGTCGATCAGGTTTTCCAGGTAACGGTCATGCTGCTGGAAGTGCTGCGTTCCGATGAACATGCCTTCCGACCAGACCACGCGATTGTTCCAGGACATGGGGGCTCCGATTGCTTTTTATTGGGCAGGGCTGGATGGGGTGACCGCGATGTCGGCGCGCACGGCACGCACATCGAGGCTGATCTGGTATTCGGTGTATTGGCGCGCCGGCACGTTGATCACCGTGCGCCATTGCGCGCGGTCCAACTCGCGGTAACCCACCAGCAGGCCGATCTGGCGCGTGGACGGGTCGAGGTCGCGCTGGATGCTCAATTGCTGGCCGGGCTGCACCACCACTTCGTCCTGGTCCAGCAGGTCGAGGCCGAGGGTGGACTGGGCGCGGTCAGCCAGTGCGAAGTAATCGGAACGGGCGAAGGTAGCGGCGTTTTTCAGTTCGAAGATGCGCACCCGCACCGGGGCGGCCTGGCCGTTGGCGCCGGGGTTGAGGCCTTCGATGGCGTGGAAATGCAGCTCGATGGCGGCCGTGTTTGCCTCATCCTCGACGGGCGCTGCGGGTGCGGCGGCATCTTTGGCACACGCCGTCAGCAGCAGCATCGTGGCGACTGCGAGTAAAAACCTGGGAATCATCCTGCGTCCTCAATGACGTACTTAGCTTTCCGTTAATCCATGTACTGCGATGTTTAGCGACGCTGTCGTGCGCTGTGCTCTTCGTAGGCGCGGCTGAACTCGCGGCCGAACAGGTCCTGGAAATCTTCCTGGGCCTCGCGGGAAATATTGCTGTAGAGCTCGGTGAACTGCTGCCAGTACTGGGCCTGGCGCGAACCGTTGAAAATGCTCGAGAGCCCGCCGGGCTTGCCCATACGCTCTTCCAGCTGCGCCGGCTCAAAGCGCGTGAGCAGGTGTTTGATCGCTGCTTCAACACCAGCCATCACCGCCAGTTGGTGGGCACGCAGGTCGTTGAAACTGTCGCGCACGGCGGCATCCGGTGCCATAAACGCCTGGTTGCCGTGGCGCAGTAGAAGCAGTAACGCTTCGTCGGCGTTCGGCGCGAATTTCAACGGATTGTTTTCGGCAGGCTGGATCATCGTCTGCTGCATGCGGAACTCGCCCTTGAGGCTGGCGCGGGCGCGCAATACGTCGATCAGGCCGTCGACCATCAGGCGGTAGCTGCGGCCGATGTTTTCCATCTGCGCTTCAGCCTGGGCCTTATCGAGGTTCAACTGCTCAAGGCCGGCGCCGCGCAGGAAGGCTTGCAGCAGGTCGGGTTGTGCCGGGTTGGCGACCGGCGCTTCGATCACGGGTGGCGGCTGCACGACTGGCGCAGGCGCTGGTGACGGTGGCGGTGGCGCGGACACGACCGGGGCGGGCGCGTCGCCAAACAGGTCCCAGTCTTCGGGAATCACCGCACCGGATACCACGGGCTTCTCGACGACAACCGGCGTCGGCGGACGGAAATCATGCTGCTCGGACGGCACATGATCGGCGACGGTCGGCGGCGGCACGGCGGTGGGGCTGAGGAAGTCGAACAGGTCCGGCAGGGTGTCCATCGACGAGGCGCCCTGGAACTGCGGCGCGATCACAGGCGCGGGCATCGGCGCAGGCTTGCTCGCCACCGCGCCCATCAGCGCTTCGAAACTGTTCGAGGAATCGCCGACAAACGGCTGACTGTCGACGGCCTGCACATTGAAGTCGATGCGGGCCTGGATCTCGTAATCGCCGATACGGATCAACTCACCATCTTGCAGCGGCTCGCTATTACCTCTGCGCAGACGGATGCCGGCGTTAACCAACTCCACACCATTTGTACTGTTATCGGTTAAATAATAACGACCATCTTTGTATTGAATAACGCAATGCTGGGAAGACACCAGGCGCTCGGGGTCAGGCAATACCCAGTCATTATCCGCGCTGCGGCCAATAGCCATCACGCCCTGATTCATGGACTTTTCGGGGCATTGCCCAGGGGTAATCTTGTGATAACTAGTGATAGTCAAACACAGCGCCATCTTGCCTCCTTGCTGATACTTCGCGCGCGGTCGACTCCCGGGACAGCGGTTCCCGAGAAATCCCCATCAGGTCGTGCAATCGACCATCAAAACCAGCCAATGCCAGCATGATCGCTGATCTTAACTGGGCTCCATGACAAAAATCCTATCCCGGTGCGCCGTTCGACCCATCAGTCGCGCAGGTTGTTAAACACCGCACATCTGTCACAGAGGGCGAATAGCTTACCTTGACAAGGCATAAGTACTACACCAAAAATGCACAACTTCTCGAATACCAGTGATGGCACAGTAGTGGCATCTTGCTTATATGACCGAGAAAACATGCAAAGTTCCCCGCGCAACTAATGCATGAATTGCCCGCCATCTAACGGGCTGATAGGGAGATCGAATTCAGTGGATGTGCCGTTGCTGCTCACCGCCGTTTCCGCGACTTCGCCGTGTGGTGAAGACATGGAATATGACGCAGACTTTCTTCAACTTGAGCGTGCCGCCAAGGGCCAACCCGAGCGCAGCATGGGCGACTCCATCCTGCCCGCTGAACCGCCGGAATGGCGCAGCATCCAGCAGCAAAGCCTGGACTTGCTGCAGCGCAGCAAAGACCTGCGCATCACCCATTTCCTAGTGCAAAGCAGCCTCGCCCTCCAGGGTGTGGCCGGGCTTGCCGAAGCCCTGTCGCTGATCAACGCACTGCTGCGTGACTACTGGGCCGACCTGCACCCGCGCCTGGATGCCGACGACGACAACGACCCCACCGTGCGCATCAACGCCCTCACCGGCCTGACCTGCGACACCAACATTCGCCTGCTGCGCGAAAGCATCCTCACGCGCTCGCGCACCTTCGGCCCGGTGAGCCTTCGCGCAGCGCTCAACGCCAGCGGCCTGCAAAACTTCGCCGATGAAACCCTCGGCACCCAGCAGCTCAACGCCGCCTTCCTCGACAGCGACCCCGAGCACCTGCAAGCCACCCGCGACGCCCTGAGTGCAGCGCGGGCGGCCTGCGAAGCCATCGAGCAGCAGGTCAACGAGCAGGTCGGTTCCGCCCAGGGCGTGGACCTCAGCGCCTTGAAGCAGCCGCTCAAGCAGGCGCTGCAAATACTCAATCAAGCGGTGCCCGGCACCGAAGGCAGCAGCGAGCCCGAGGCCGTCAGTGACGACAGTGCCCCCTCGGTCGAATACGCCGCCCCCGCAGCACCGCGCCCGGTGGGCGACATCGCCAGCCGCGATGACGTGCTGCGCAGCCTCGACAAGATCCTTGCGTACTACACCCGGCACGAGCCTTCGAGCCCGCTGCCGGTGCTGTTGAACCGGGCGAAGAATCTGGTGCACGCCGACTTCGCGGCCATCGTGCGCAATCTGATTCCCGACGGCATGTCCCAATTTGAAAACCTGCGCGGCCCGGACGGCGAGTAAACCGCCCGGCTGTGCAGTAACAACACCGTCGCTCAAGCGACCAGGAGCAGCAACGTGGCGAAGCAAAGTTCTCAGAAATTCATCGCGCGCAACCGCGCGCCTCGAGTGCAGATCGAGTACGACGTCGAGCTCTACGGCGCCGAGAAAAAGGTCCAGCTGCCCTTCGTGATGGGCGTGATGGCCGACCTCGCCGGCAAGCCCGCCGAGCCTCTGGCGCCCGTGGCCGACCGCAAGTTCCTTGAAGTGGACGTCGACAACTTCGACTCGCGCCTCAAGGCCATGCAACCGCGCGTGGCCTTCCACGTGCCGAACGAGCTGACCGGCGAAGGCAACCTGAGCCTGGACATCACCTTCGAAAGCATGGACGACTTCAGCCCGGCCGCCGTGGCCCGCAAGGTCGACTCGCTGAACCAACTGCTCGAAGCCCGCACCCAGCTGGCCAACCTGCTGACCTACATGGACGGCAAGACCGGCGCTGAAGAAATCATCATGAAGGCGATCAAGGACCCGGCACTGCTGCAAGCACTTGCCAGTGCGCCCAAGCCTGCAGGGGACCAGTAATCATGACTGACAATACCGCCCGCGAAGGCTCCCAGATCCTGGGCGCCACCGAAGAAGCCAGCGAGTTCGCGAACCTGCTGCTGCAAGAGTTCAAGCCCAAGACCGAGCGTGCCCGCGAAGCCGTGGAAACCGCCGTGCGTACCCTGGCAGAACAGGCCCTGGCGCAGACTGACCTGGTGTCCAACGACGCGATCAAGTCGATTGAATCGATCATCGCCGCCATCGACGCCAAGCTCACCGCTCAGGTCAACCAGATCATCCACCACCAGGATTTCCAGCAGCTGGAAAGCGCCTGGCGCGGCCTGCACTATCTGGTCAACAACACCGAGAGCGATGAGCAGCTCAAGATCCGCGTGCTCAACATCTCCAAGCCGGACCTGCACAAGACCCTGAAGAAATTCAAGGGCACCGCGTGGGACCAGAGCCCGATCTTCAAGAAGATGTACGAAGAAGAATACGGCCAGTTCGGCGGCGAACCGTACGGCTGCCTGGTGGGCGACTACTACTTCGACCAGTCGCCGCCGGATGTCGAGCTGCTGGGCGAGCTGTCGAAAGTCTGCGCCGCGATGCACTCGCCGTTCATCGCCGCCGCTTCGCCGACCGTGATGGGCATGGGCTCGTGGCAGGAACTGTCGAACCCGCGCGACCTGACCAAGATCTTCACCACCCCGGAATACGCCGGCTGGCGCTCCCTGCGTGAATCGGAAGATGCGCGCTACATCGGCCTGACCATGCCGCGCTTCCTGGCGCGCCTGCCATACGGCGCCAAGACCGACCCGGTGGAAGCTTTCGCCTTCGAAGAAAACACCGACGGCGCCGACAGCTCCAAGTACACCTGGGCCAACGCCGCCTACGCGATGGCGGTGAACATCAACCGTTCGTTCAAGCACTACGGCTGGTGCTCGCGCATCCGTGGCGTGGAATCCGGCGGTGAAGTGGAAAACCTGCCAGCCCACACGTTCCCGACCGATGACGGTGGCGTGGACATGAAGTGCCCGACCGAAATCGCCATCAGCGACCGCCGCGAAGCGGAACTGGCGAAGAACGGTTTCATGCCGCTGCTGCACAAGAAAAACACCGACTTTGCCGCCTTCATCGGCGCGCAATCGTTGCAGAAACCGGCCGAATACGACGACCCGGACGCCACCGCCAACGCCAACCTGGCCGCGCGCCTGCCGTACCTGTTCGCCACGTGCCGCTTCGCCCACTACTTGAAGTGCATCGTGCGCGACAAGATCGGCTCCTTCAAAGAGAAGGACGAGATGCAGCGCTGGTTGCAGGACTGGATCCTGAACTACGTGGACGGTGATCCGGCCCACTCCACCGAAACCACCAAGGCCCAGCACCCGTTGGCCGCCGCCGAAGTGATCGTGGAAGAAGTGGAAGGCAACCCGGGTTACTACAACTCCAAGTTCTATCTGCGCCCGCACTATCAACTGGAAGGGCTGACCGTGTCGTTGCGTCTGGTATCGAAGCTGCCTTCGGCAAAATCCGCCTAAACCATTCGCTCGTCTGTGGGAGGGGCTTGTGTGGGAGCGGGCTTGCTCGCGAAAGCGGTGGGTCAGTCGAACTATCTTTGACTGATACACCGCTTTCGCGAGCAAGCCCGCTCCCACACAAAGCGACTCCCACACAAATCAAATTCAGTGGCTTGGGCCACACAGGGAGAAAACATGGCTGTTGATATTTTCATCAAGATCGGCGACATCAAGGGCGAGTCCATGGACAAGGCCCACAAGGACGAAATCGACGTGCTGAACTGGAGCTGGGGCATGGCCCAGTCCGGCAACATGCACGTTGGCGGTGGCGGCGGCGCGGGCAAGGTGAATATCCAGGACCTGTCGCTGACCAAGTACGTCGACAAGGCTTCGCCGAACCTGATGATGCACTGCGCCAGCGGCAAGCACATCGACAAGGTCAAGCTGACCGTGCGCAAGGCCGGTGGTGAAAGCCAGGTCGAGTACATGGTGATCAACCTGGAAGAAGTGCTGGTCACGTCCCTGAGCACTGGCGGTTCGGGCTCCGATGATCGCCTGACCGAGAACGTCACCCTGAACTTCGCCCAAGTGATGGTCGACTACCAGCCGCAGAAAGCCGACGGCACCAAAGACGGCGGCGCGATCAAGTTTGGCTGGAACATCCGTTCCAACACCAAGCGCTGATAGTTCTGGTGGCCGTGGCTTGCCGCCACGGCCCCAGCATTTTTGTTCCTCTCGCAACCCGTCCGTGGAGCTGCTTTGGTGGTAACTGAAATCGCTTCCCGCGACCGTCTGCAACCGTCCCTGCTGGACAGGTTGACCGACGACGACCCAACCAACCCCAAGGAAAGCGCCGACAAACGCGTGCTGTCCCTGACCCAATTGAAAGCCTCGGTTTTGCGTGACCTGGCGTGGCTGCTCAACACCACGTCGTTGCTCGATGCCGATGCCACGCTGCACACCCCGGCCGGTACGTCGGTGGTCAACTACGGCCTGCCGGCATTGGCTGGCAACAGTGTTTCCGGCGTCGACATCAAGGCTCTGGAAGCCTTGATCTACCAGGCGATCGCCACCTTCGAGCCACGCATTCTGCGCCACACCCTGCGCGTCAAAGCCCGCGTCGGCCACGGCGAGATGAACCACAACGCGCTGAGTTTCGAGATCGAAGGCGACCTGTGGGCGCAGCCGGTGCCGTTGCGCCTGTTGCTGCAAACCGACCTCGACCTGGAATCCGGCCACGTGCGCGTGGTGAATGCCGACCAGCGGAGACGCCCATGAACCCGCGCCTGCTGGAGTTGTACAACCAGGAACTGCACCACGTGCGCGAAAGCGCCGCCGAGTTCGCCAAGGAATACCCAAAGATCGCCAGTCGGCTGACCCTGTCCGGCATGGACTGCGCCGACCCGTACGTCGAACGCTTGCTCGAAGGCTTTGCCTACCTGACTGCCCGCGTGCAGCTCAAGCTCGACGCCGAGTACCCGACCTTCACCCACAACCTGCTGGAAATCGCCTACCCGCACTACCTGGCGCCGACGCCGTCGATGACCGTGGTGCAATTGCAGACCGACCCGGACGAAGGCTCACTGGCCAGCGGCTTCCCGCTGCCCCGCGACACCGTCCTGCGCGCCGCATTGGGCCGCGAAACCCAGACCTGCTGCGAGTACCGCACCGCGCACCCGGTGACGTTGTGGCCGTTGCAGGTGGCCAATGCCGAATACTTCGGCAACCCCGCCGCCGTGCTCGGGCGCCTGGCCGCCAGCGAGCCGAAAGCCAAGGCCGGCCTGCGCCTGACCTTGCGCACCGGCGCCGAATTGCCGTTCAACAGCCTCGACCTCGACACCTTGCCGCTGTACCTCAGTGGCGCCGATGAGCAACCGTTCCGCCTTTACGAGCAACTGCTGGGCAACGCCTGCGCGGTATTTGCGCGCAAGCCCGGCGGCGATTGGGTCGAACGCCTGCCGCAGGACGCGTTGCGCTCCCGGGGCTTTGACGACGCCGACGCCGCCATGCCGGTGGTGGCGCGCGCGTTCCAGGGCTATCGCCTGTTGCAGGAATACTTCGCCCTGCCCCACCGTTTCCTGTTCGTCGAATTCGCCGAGCTGGGCCGTGCGATCAAACGCTGCGACGGCCAGGAGCTGGAGTTGATCGTGCTGTTCGACCGCCACGAGCCGAGCCTGGAAGGCAGCGTCGGCGCGGCGCAGTTCCTGCCGTTCTGCACGCCGGCTATCAACCTGTTTCCCAAGCGCGTGGACCGTATCCACTTGTCCGACCGCGTCAACGAACACCATGTGATCGCCGACCGTACGCGGCCGATGGATTTCGAGATTCACTCGCTCAGCGGCCTGACGGGCCATGGCACCGGGCCGGAACAGCCGTTCTTGCCGTTCTACGCGGTGCGCGACCCGTCGCGTTACGGCCGCGACCAGGCGTATTACACGGTGCGCCGCGAGCCACGGGTGCTGTCCAGCGACCAGCGTCGCAACGGGCCGCGCTCGACCTATGTGGGCAGCGAAACCTTTGTCAGCCTGGTCGACAGCCGCCAAGCGCCGTACGGCCACGACCTGCGCCAACTCGGCGTGACCGCCCTGTGCACCAACCGCGACCTGCCGTTGTTCATGAGCGTGGGCAACGGCAAGACCGACTTCACCCTGGCCGACAGCGCCCCGGTGCTGGCCGTGCGCTGCGTCGCCGGTCCGAGCCGCCCACGGGCCAGCCATGCGCATGACGCCAAGGCCTGGCGCCTGATCAGCCAGCTCTCGCTCAATTACCTTTCCTTAAGCGAACAGGGCCAGGGGGCCGGCGCCTTGCGCGAACTGCTGCGCCTGTACGGCGACAGCAACGACGCCGCGCTGCAATTGCAGATCGAAGGCCTGCGCGAGGTCAGCAGCAAAGCCGTGACCCGACGCCTGCCGATGCCCGGCCCGATTGTGTTTGGCCGTGGCCTGGAGATCACCCTGGAGTTCGACGAAAACGCGTTTCGCGGCACCGGCGTGTTCCTGCTTGGTGCGGTACTGGAACGCTTCCTGGCGCGCTACGTGTCGATCAACAGCTTTACCGAGACGGTGATCCGCACCACGGAGCGCGGCGAGATCATGCGCTGGAAAGCCAAGCCCGGGCGGCGGCCAACCCTGTGAAGACCCTGGATGCGATGCATCAGGAACCCTGGGAATACGATTTTTTCCAGGCGCTGCGGCGTATCGAGTGCGAATCGCCAGAGTTGCCGCGCCTGGGCCATTCCCTGCGCCTGGCGGACGACCCGCTGCGCCTTGGCCAACGGGCCGATTGCACCTTCGCCCCGGCCACCCTGGCCTCGGTCGATCCGGGTGGCGACGGCAAACCGGCGCGCCTGGAGCAGTTCTTCTTTGGCCTTGGCGGCCCCAACGGCCCGCTGCCGCTGCACATCACCGAGTACGTGCGCGAGCGCCAGCGCAACAACGCCGACAGCACCAGCAAACAGTTTCTGGACGTGTTCCACCACCGCCTGCTCAGCCTGTTTTACCGGGCCTGGGCCGAGGCGCGGCCGACGGTCAGTCACGACCGCCCGCACGACGATTACTGGTCCGCCCGCCTCGCCGCCCTGAGCGGTCGCGGCATGCCGAGCCTGCTCGATCAGGGCCTGATCCCCGACACGGCGAAGCTGCATTACAGCGGCCACCTGTCGGCGCAAACCCGCTACCCGGACGGCTTGAAGGCGATCCTCGGCGAGTATTTCGGCCTGCCGGTGACGATCGAAGAGTACGTCGGCCAATGGCTGGAACTGCCCGAACGCAGCCGCGTCGGGGTCAGCGCCAACCGCCTGGGCGTGGATTTTTGCCTGGGCAGCCACGTGTGGGACCGCCAGCATAAATTCCGCATCCGCCTCGGCCCGCTCAGCCTCGACGACTACATGGGCATGCTGCCCGGCCAACAGCCGTTCAACGAGCTGGTGGCATGGGTGGCCGAGTACCTGGGGCATGAATTGGACTGGGACTTGAACCTGGTCCTGCAACAACCCGAAGTCCCGGCGCTGCAACTCAATGGCCGGTTCCGCCTGGGCTTCAACACCTGGCTCGGCAAACCCGAGCAAGACGCCAACGACCTAATCCTGGCCCGGCATTACGCCGATCACGCCACCACCTCAAGGAATCCAGAGCATGGGTGAAATCAGTCGCGCCGCACTGTTCGGCAAACTCAACAGCGTGGCCTACAAGGCCATCGAAGCCGCCACGGTGTTCTGCAAATTACGCGGTAACCCGTATGTGGAACTGGCCCACTGGTTCCACCAGTTGCTGCAACTGCAGGACTCGGACCTGCACCGCATCATCCGCCAATTCAACGTCGAGCCGGCGCGCCTGGCCCGTGAACTCACCGAAGCGCTGGACCGCCTGCCCCGTGGCTCGACGTCGATCACCGACCTGTCGTCCCACGTGGAGGAAGCCGTTGAGCGCGGCTGGGTCTACGGCAGCCTGATGTTCGGCGAAAGCCAGGTGCGCACCGGCTACCTGGTGCTGGGCATCTTGAAGACGCCGAGCCTGCGCCATGCGCTGCTGGGCCTGTCGTCGGAATTCGACAAGATCAAGGCCGAAGCCCTGAGCGAACGTTTTGACGAATACGTCGGCGACTCGCCGGAAAATGCCTTGAGCGCCAGCGACGGTTTCAACGCCGGGGTTCCGGGCGAAGCCAGCGGCGCCATGGCGCCGAGTGCCATGGGCAAGCAGGAAGCCCTCAAGCGCTTCACCGTCGACCTCACCGAACAGGCGCGCAGCGGCAAGCTCGACCCGATCGTGGGTCGTGATGAAGAGATCCGCCAACTGGTGGACATCCTCATGCGCCGCCGCCAGAACAACCCGATCCTCACCGGCGAAGCCGGTGTGGGCAAGACCGCCGTGGTCGAAGGCTTCGCCCTGCGCATCGTCGCCGGTGACGTGCCGCCAGCGCTGAAAGACGTGGAACTGCGCAGCCTCGACGTCGGCCTGTTGCAAGCCGGTGCGAGCATGAAAGGTGAGTTCGAACAGCGCCTGCGCCAAGTCATCGAAGATGTGCAGGCGTCGCCCAAGCCGATCATCCTGTTTATCGACGAAGCCCACACCCTGGTGGGTGCCGGTGGCGCCGCCGGCACGGGTGACGCGGCCAACCTGCTCAAGCCAGCGCTGGCCCGTGGCACCTTGCGCACCGTGGCCGCGACCACCTGGGCCGAGTACAAAAAACACATCGAGAAAGACCCGGCCCTGACCCGTCGCTTCCAGGTGGTGCAAGTTGCCGAACCTTCGGAAGACAAGGCCCTGCTGATGATGCGCGGCGTGGCCTCGACCATGGAGCAGCACCATCAGGTGCAGATCCTCGACGAGGCGTTGGAAGCTTCGGTGAAGCTGTCCCACCGCTACATCCCCGCGCGCCAACTGCCGGACAAATCCGTCAGCCTGCTGGACACCGCCTGCGCCCGCGTCGCCATCAGCCTGCATGCGGTGCCAGCGGAAGTGGACGACAGCCGCCGGCGTATCGAAGCGCTGGAAACCGAGCTGCAGATCATCGCCCGCGAGCATGCCATCGGCATTGCGATTGGCGCGCGCCAGAGCAATACCGAAGCCCTGTTGAGCGCCGAGCGTGAGCGTCTCGCCACCCTGGAAAGCCGCTGGGCCGAAGAAAAGGCCCTGGTGGACGAACTGCTCGCCACCCGCGCGACCCTGCGCGAGACCGTCGGCGCGGTGGACAGCGGCAACGATGCATTGCGCGCTCAACTGGTCGACCTGCAACAGCGCCTCAGCGCCCTGCAAGGCGAAACCCCGCTGATCCTGCCGACCGTGGATTACCAGGCCGTGGCCTCGGTGGTCGCCGACTGGACCGGCATCCCGGTGGGCCGCATGGCACGCAACGAACTGGAGACGGTGCTCAACCTCGACCAGCACCTGAAAAAACGCATCATCGGCCAGGACCATGCCTTGCAGATGATCGCCAAGCGCATCCAGACCTCCCGCGCTGGCCTCGACAACCCGAGCAAGCCGATTGGCGTGTTCATGCTGGCGGGCACCTCCGGCGTGGGCAAGACCGAAACCGCCCTGGCCCTGGCCGAAGCCATGTACGGCGGCGAGCAGAACGTGATCACCATCAACATGAGCGAGTTCCAGGAAGCCCACACGGTGTCGACCCTCAAGGGCGCACCGCCGGGTTACATCGGCTATGGCGAAGGCGGCGTGCTGACCGAAGCCGTGCGGCGCAAGCCCTACAGCGTGGTGCTGCTGGACGAGGTGGAAAAAGCCCACCCGGACGTGCATGAAATCTTCTTCCAGGTGTTCGACAAGGGCGTGATGGAAGACGGCGAAGGCCGCGTGATCGACTTCAAGAACACCCTGATCCTGCTCACCACCAACGCCGGCACCGAGCTGATTTCCCACGTGTGCAAAGACCCGGCGAACCTGCCGGAGCCGGAAGAGATCGCCAAGGCCCTGCGCCAGCCACTGCTGGAGATTTTCCCGCCGGCGCTGCTGGGGCGCCTGGTGACGATTCCGTACTACCCGCTCAGCGACGAGATGCTCAAGGCGATCACCCGCCTGCAACTGGGCCGCATCAAGAAGCGTGTGGAGAGTACGCACAAGGTGGCGTTCGATTACGACGACGCGGTGGTCGATCTGATCGTCTCGCGTTGCACCGAGACTGAAAGCGGCGGGCGCATGATCGATACGATCCTGACCAACAGCCTGCTGCCGGACATGAGCCGTGAATTCCTCACGCGCATGCTCGAAGGCAAGGCGTTGGCGGGTGTGCGGATCAGCAGCCGGGATAACGAATTGCACTACCAGTTCAACGATTGACCTGAAGAAATGCGGGAAAAACTGTGGGAGCGGGCTTGCTCGCGAAAGCGGTGTGTCAGTTGACACAACCGGCGACTGATTCACCGCCTTCGCGAGCAAGCCCGCTCCCACATTTTGATGCGGTTTCGTCAGACATAACGACATTTACGGGTTAACCGATGCTTTTTAACCAAGCCTCACGCCTGGCCAAAATCACCAGCCCCCTCGGGCCGGATGTGCTGCTGCTCAACGGAATGGGCGGCGGTGAGGAGTTGGGCCGGCTGTTCAACTATGAGCTGCAACTGACGTCCCTGGACGCCAACATCGACCTCAACCAGTTGCTCGGCAAGCCCATGAGCGTGGGCGTGCAATTGGCGGATGGCGGTGAGCGGCATTTCCACGGCATCGTTGCGCGGTGCAGCCAGGACATCGACCAGGGCCAGTTCGCCAGTTACCAAGTGGTGTTGCGCCCATGGTTCTGGCTGCTGACCCGCACCTCGGACTGCCGGATTTTCCAGAACCTGAGCATCCCGCAGATCATCAAGCAGGTGTTTCGCGACCTGGGTTTTTCGGATTTCGAAGACGCCCTGAGCCGGCCGTATCGCGAGTGGGAATACTGCGTGCAGTACCGCGAGACCAGCTTCGATTTCGTCAGCCGCCTGATGGAACAGGAAGGCATCTACTACTTCTTCCGCCACGAGCAGGACCGCCACGTCTTGGTGCTGGCCGACGCCTATGGCGCGCACACCACGGTGCCGGGCTACGCGTCGATTCCGTACTACCCCAAGGACGAGCAGCAGCGCGAACGCGATCATATGTACAACTGGCACCTGGCGCAGGAGGTGCAGCCCGGTTCGCTGGAGCTCAACGACTACGACTTCCAGCGCCCCAGCGCGAGCATCGAGGTGCGCTCGGCGATGCCGCGTCCGCACACTGCCGGTGATTACCCGCTGTACGACTACCCCGGCACCTACGTGCAAAGCCAGGACGGTGAACACTATGCGCGCACCCGCATCGAAGCCCTGCAAACCCTGCACGAGCAGATCGAGTTCAGCGGCAATGCGCGGGGCCTGGGCTCCGGGCATTTGTTCAGCCTCACCGGCTTCAGCCGCCAGGACCAGAACCGCGAATACCTGATCGTCGGCGTCCGCTACCACATCACCCAGGAGAGCCTGGAAAGTGGCGGCGGCTCGGGCGAGGCGCAGTTCAGCAGCAGCCTGACCTGCATCGATGCCCAGCAAAGCTTCCGCCCACTGGCGAGCACCTACCGGCCCATCGTCAAAGGCCCGCAGACCGCGTTGGTGGTCGGGCCCAAGGGCGAGGAAATCTGGACCGACCAGTACGGCCGGGTGAAGGTGCACTTCTACTGGGACCGTCACGACCAATCCAACGAGAACAGCTCGTGCTGGATTCGCGTGTCGCAATCCTGGGCCGGCAAGAACTGGGGTTCGATGCAGATCCCGCGGATCGGCCAGGAAGTGATTGTGAGTTTTCTGGAAGGCGATCCCGACCGGCCGATCATCACCGGGCGGGTGTACAACGCTGAGCAGACGGTGCCTTACGACTTGCCGCAGAACGCCACGCAAAGCGGCATGAAAAGCCGCTCCAGCAAGGGCGGCACGCCAGCCAACTTCAATGAAATCCGCATGGAGGACAAGAAGGGGCTGGAGCAGTTGTACATCCATGCCGAGCGCAACCAGGACATCGTGGTGGAGGTGGATGAGAGCCATTCGGTGGGGCATGACCGCAACAAGAGCATCGGCCACAACGAGACGGTGAGCATCGGCAACAACCGCCTGCGCATCGTCAAACAGGAAGACATCCTCTCGGTGGGCCAGCGCAAGACCGACAGCATCAGCCAGAGCTACGTCATTGAAGTGGGCGAGAACCTGCGCCTGGTCTGCGGTGAAAGCATCCTGGAGTTGAACGCCAGCGGGCAGATCAACCTCACGGGCGTGCAGATCAGCTTCTACGCCAGCGGTGATGCCGAGTTCAACACCGGCGGTGTGCTGCATCTGAACAACGGCGGCGGCCCCGGCGCAACACCCGATGGCCAGGGCGTGAAAGCCAGCATCGACGCCAATATCAAAGCCGCGTTCCCAACGCCCAAAAGCTCCTGACGAGGCCTGTTTGCGATGACGTACCGAATCAACGAATTCCAGTTCCAACTGCCGGCCGCCGAGTTGCAGGACGCCACGATCAATATCCTCAAGTTCCCTGAACTGGGCACTTCCCTGATCATCAGTCGCAGCCTCTTGGCCGAGGACGAAACCCTGCACAGCAACTTCGCCGACCAGCTCAAGCGCCTGGAACAACAGGTGCAGGATTTGCGCTGCCAGCCGAGCACAGTCGTGCGTTTGGGCGCGGCTCAAGAGATCGAAGGCATCGAGTTGCGCAGCCAGTTCAACAAGGGCAATGACAAGGTGTTCCAGTACCAATTGGCGCTGGTGTTGCCGGGCACGCGCAAGATGCTCGCGTTGAGCTATGTGAAAGCCGAAAAGCTCGGCGATGCCGAGGCCGCGCATTGGGCCTTGATCAAGCACTCGCTGTCGTTCGACGCCCCTTGATGAGCCGCCTGCATGGCTGACGCGCTATGGGCGGCCCGCATGGGCGACGCGCTTGCCCACACGTCGATGATGGCCGACATCCTCGGCGGTGTGCTGGAGGTGGCGGCCAATATTGCGATCACCGCCGTGGCGACCGCAGCGGTGGTGGCCGCCACCGGCATAACCGTCGCCACTGGCGGGCTCGGTTGCTTCCTGCTGGGCGCGGTGGTGGGCACGATTGTCGGGTTGGCCATGAGCAAGACGGGGGCGGACAAAGGCCTGTCGAATTTATGCGAGAGCTTTAGCAACGCCCTGTTTCCGCCCACGGTACAGGCAAACATTCTCACCGGTTCCACCAACACCCTGACCAATAACATCCCCGCCGCCCGCGCTGCCGGGGCGATCAGCTCCCACGTCGCGCCGGCCGGCACCGAGCTGGAAGAACCCGCACCAGAGCCCGGTTACCTGGACATGGCCGAGAGTTTCTTCTCACAGATGTGGCGCCCGACGGTCGCTACGCCGGCGCCAGGCGCGGTGCCCAAGCCGCTGGACCTGGTGGTGTGCATGAAGCACCCGCCCATGCCGCCGCAGTTCCTGGCCGAGGGCTCGGACAAGGTCACGGTCAACGGCCAGCCGGCGGTGCGCAGCGGTGATCGCAGTACGTGCGATGCGACGGTGGTGGGTTCGGGGCTGATTTCCGCCAATGTGACCATCGGCGGCGGTTCGGTGGTGGTGCGCGAGATTCGCAGCGGCAAGACGCCGGGCGTCGGGCTGGCGGTGACGGCGTTGTTGATGCTCAAAGGTGGCAAGGGCAAGTTCTTCAGCAAGCTGCCGTGCATGCTGATCAGCGGCGCGACGTCGATGGCCGTCAGCAGCGCGATGGGGGCGATGGCGAATGCGGCGATGGGCTCGTCGAACCCGGTGCATGCGGCGACCGGCGCGAAAGTGTTGGGCGATGTCGAGGAGCTGGATTTTGTGCTGCCCGGCATCCTGCCGATTGCCTGGCAACGGGTCTACAACAGCCGCGATGAACGCTCGGGCAGCTTGTTGGGTGCTGGCTGGAGCGTGGCTTATGAAGTGTGCGTCGACATTCGCCCCCATCCTGAGGGGGGTGAAACGCTGATCTACACCGACGAGCAGGGTCGGCCGATCGACATGGGCTCGATTCCTTTGGGCGGCGCGGTATTCAGCGCCGGTGAAGGACTCGCGGTGCGCCGCCACCTCAATGGGCAGTTGCTGATTGAAAGCGACGATGGTTTGTACCGCTTGTTCGAGCCTACGGCCAACCCGTCGCGGCTGCGTCTGAGCCAGTTGGGTGATCGTAACGACAACCGTATCTACATCGACTATGACGAAGCCGGGCATCTGGTAAGGCTGCGCGATACGCACGACCTGGTGCAAGTTGAGCTGATTCGTGAGCAAGGCCAATTGGCGCGCATCGAGCGTGTGTATCCCGATCAGCGTCGTGAAGTGCTAGTCAGCTACGGCTATGACATGGCCGGGAGCCTGGCTGAAGTACGCGACGCGACCGGCCAGGTGCAACGCCGCTTCGCCTACGACAACGGCCGCCGGATGGTCGAGCATCAACTGCCGACCGGGTTACGGTGTTTTTACGAATGGGCGTTGGTGGAAAACCTGGAATGGCGCGTGGTCCGGCATTGGACCGATGAAGGCGACGCTTACCAGTTCGACTATGACTTGCAGGCCGGCCTCACGCGTATCACCGATGGCTTGCAGCGCGTCAGCACCCGCTTGTGGAACACGCAGCACCAGATCATCCAGTACAGCGACAACCTCGGCCAGACCTGGCTGTTCGAGTGGAACGACGAACGCCAATTGCTCAGCGCCACCGATCCGCAGGGTGGGCGCTATGAGTACAGCTATGACGAGGCCGGAAATCTGATCGGCGAGAGTGACCCGTTGGGGCGCAGTGATTCGACGGTGTGGCTGGAGCATTGGGCCTTGCCGGTATCGGTGACTGACTGCGAGGGCAACACCTGGCTTTCACGTTACGACGCACGGGGTAACTGTACCGTCGAGACCGACCCGCTAGGGCATGTCACGAAGTATCGCTACGATAGTCACGGGCAACCGGTAGAGATCATCGACGCCA
Source organism: Pseudomonas sp. RP-B7 (assembly GCF_059803535.1). Lineage (NCBI taxonomy): Bacteria > Pseudomonadati > Pseudomonadota > Gammaproteobacteria > Pseudomonadales > Pseudomonadaceae > Pseudomonas > Pseudomonas sp. RP-B7. The sequence continues at coordinate 77,588 of NZ_JAPFHC010000006.1, read as the reverse complement.
CCGGCAAAAGCAAACGGCTACGCTGGAATCCGTTCGGCCAGCTCATTGAACACATTGACTGCTCCGGTTACCCGACGCGCTTCAGCTACGACGAGAGAGGTTATTTACAGGTCATCATTGATGCACTGGGTGAGCGCACGTCGTTTGTACACGACGCCCAAGGCCGAGTGCTGAGTACTCAACTTCCAGATGGGCGTACTGAATATTTCCAACGCGACGGCAGCGGCCAACTGGTTGCACATACCGACTTTGCCGGCCACTCCACACACTATCAGCGCAACCGTAAGGGGCAGGTCCGCGAGCGCGTCGATGCGCACGGCCGACAGGTCAGTTTTGCCTATGACAGCTATGGCCGCCTGCGTACGTTGACCAACGAAAACGGTGAACAATACCGTTTCGAATGGGACGCCAATGATCGTGTCTCCGAGCAACAGGATCTGGATGGCAGTCTCCGCCGCTATGACTACGACGCACTGAACAACATTTCACGCATGGAGGCGGTTGCAGCACCAGTCGGCAGTGGCCTGGCAGTAGTAACGGCGGTGCCCGAACCATCCATCGTGCATGACTTTGAGCGCGACGCGGCGGGACGAATGGTGGTCAAAGTCACCGATGACGGGCGTACGGAATACAGTTACGACTTACTGGACCAGCTCAAAGCTGTCACGTTTACCCATAAGACAGGCCAACAACACACCGTCAGCTTCACTTATGACGCCCTTGGGCAGACCGTCGAAGAAAAAACCAGGGCAGGTGTTTTACAACATTGCTACGACGAGTTGGGAAACCTCAACCAGACTCGCTTACCCGACGGGCGCTGGCTCAATCGGTTGTACTACGGCAGCGGTCACCTCCATCAGATAAACCTCGATGGACGGGTTATCAGCGACTTTGAGCGCGACCGCTTACACCGCGAAGTCCTGCGTACTCAGGGACACCTGAGTACACGCCAGCGTTATGATCGCTGCGGCCGATTGCGCTCGCGCGAACGCGGCCATATCAGCCGGGCATCGGTACTCCCTGGCGCAGTACTAAAACAGTTCGAGTATGACCCCGCCGATAACTTGGTGGGCAAGCTTGAGCAACGGCCCGGCGGTCAGCACAGCCAGTTGCTGCATTACGATGCAACCGACCGAATAATCGCCAGCCAGGACAATTTTGCAGCACGACACGAAACCTATTCCTATGACGCCGCTGCCAACCTGCTCGATGGCCCACAGGCTGGCGCCGGACTGGTTGTACACAACAAGCTCCTGACATACCAAGACAAACGCTATCGCTACGACGGTTTCGGCCGCATGGTCGAGAAGCGAAGTGCCCAACGCGGCGTCCAGCGATTCGCCTATGACGCTGAACATCGCTTGATTGAGGTACGAAATGAACAGGGCACGCAGCGATCAGTCGTCCGCATGTCCTACGACCCTCTTGGCCGACGAACATCCAAAACAACCCACGACGCAAATGGCCATTTACTGAGTGAAACTCGCTTCACATGGGATGGGCTGCGGTTGGTGCAAGAGCACAAACATGCGCAGACCAGTCTTTATATCTACGGTGACGAAGGTCACGAACCCCTGGCCCGGGTTGACGGGACAGGCGCCCAGCAAAAAGTGCGCTATTACCACAATGACATGAACGGGCTGCCCGAGTTGCTTTCGGAAGCAGAAGGCCAGACAGTCTGGCAAGCCAGCTATCAGGTCTGGGGAAACACCGTTCGAGAAACGCGTGAGCCTTACTACATTGAAGAGCAGAACCTGCGGTTCCAGGGGCAGTATCTGGATCGGGAAACTGGCCTGCATCACAACATTTTCCGCTTCTACGATCCGGATATCGGCCGCTTCACTACGCCTGACCCCATTGGCCTCGCCGGGGGGCTGAATCTTTATCTGTATTCAACGAATCCGCTGACGTGGATCGACCCCTACGGCCTGAACCCGAAGGATTTGGTACGGTACAAGCCCAAAGATTCCGTGACACCCAAGGCTGGTGGTCGTGGCACAGCCATCAATCGGGCTTGGGGAGAAGAGCGGGAGCTTGTGACCCGCGGTGGCGGCTCAAGAGACTGGGCGGACCATGAGCGTGAGTTGATCAAAAATACCAAGAGCAACGCACGCTTGAATTCTTTGATGTCCAAAGCAGGCTACACCGGCCACCACATCAACAGCGTCGAAGGTAACGGTGCATTGGGCAAAGCCTGGAAAGGTGACCCAAGGAACATTGTGTTCTTGCAAAACGCGAACCATCCAAGTGGCATTGACGAACACTTGAACAGCCCGCAAGGGCACAGGAAGAATTACGCCAACGCAGGCAAAGGCCGATTGATCGACCGAGCCAGAACACCCGCTACAAAACCCGGCTGCGGTAAATAGGTTTCCATTGGAGAAGAACATGAGCGCCCTCGATAACGCCTTTAAAGAATTGCGCCGCATCCACAAGAAATTTGACATCGAAGGGAGCTTCGAAAAAAACGGCCAGGCAAACGCCAAATGGCCACAAACCCTGCCTCGCTCCTCTGAGACGGACTACTTTTACGACTTTTGCGAGCCTGTCGATGTAGAAATCGAAACAGGTTTGACCCCCATCCGCTTTTTCAGCTTGGACGCATTGGAAGATGGTCAGGTCGGTTACAAGTGGGCAGGCGAATCCAACAAGACTGAGTTGAATGGAAATTGGCCGGCACAACATCTGGTTTTCATGGATGACATCGGTGGTGGCAAGCCGGTTATCGCAGTTACCGATATTCCAGGCACACCCGTATTGGCGAGCTACGATGCCATAGCGCCTTTCAAGATTGCCGACTCTCTTGCGGATTTTCTGCTGGCCTTCGCCAAGACTGTCGAGATCGTCCATGGAAAATTCGACATTTTTGATATCTACAACGACGACGATGAGCTCTCCAGCAAATTCGTTAAGCTACTCAACAAGGAAGTCGGCCCGTTACTGGGCGAGGAAAATTACCAACGCTTTTTTGACTACTTCTACGGCTGAGTCAGGTCAGACCCCACAAAAAAGGCACAGCCCAGTCGGCGTGGGACAAGCGTCCTGACCGTCCATGGTCATTCGCGACATCAGATGTTGGCGGGGACGAAGTCGGGCCCACCCAGTTTGTCCCGAACCACCAGCGCAGTACGCATCAACGGCCCCCACAGGCCGTTCTGGCTATTCCAGCCAGCGCCCGCCCAGCGGGTATCGCCGACAAGGGCAGCCTTGTTCCGTTCCAGCTGCTTCTGCAGGGCCACTGCCACGGCACCCATGTCGATCTCGAACAGGTCGGCATACAGACCATCGGGGTTCGTGCGCTTTTTGCTCAGGCAAAAACGGTAGTACCACACCCACACTGCCGCGGCGTAAATCGCCCGATTTCGATCAGGGTAAGTCGCGAGGATTTTAAGCAAGGCCGCGACGAAACAACCTGGGAATTGCGGGTCGCGGGTCTCTTGCCAATAGCGCACCACCAACAGATCGAACGCTGCGACCACATTCTGTGGCTCGTCGTTGTCGCTCTTGGCTTCTTGAAAGTAGAACGGTTCGCCCACCAGGAACTTATCCAGGTCGTTATTCGCCAGGGCAAGCAGCAGCACATTATCTAAATTGGCACTCATTGGATTCTCACTACATCGGGGTTCGCGAGCAGGAAATTGATGTCGTTGCCGTGTGGAATGCCCACATTGTCCAGCACCGCCTCACGCATCCCGCCAGGATGGGTCACGCCACCGGGGCGCCAGAGTGAGTTGGCTCCGCGTTCATTACCGGTTGGCATGACGACCTTGGGATTGTTCAGGTCCATCATATAAATTTCTTTGCCGGTAAAGGTGCCAGGGTCATAACCCAGGGCCTTTTCCAGGACCGCAAGGTCGCCGGTCTTTTTGAATTCGCCGACAACGCCGTGCAGGTCCGACTTCGCCATGACGTACTTGGAAGGACTGAATGTTGTGTACATCGGGTTGGCGATATCATCCGGCGTGAAGAGGAACGCCCCCCCTTCATCCTGAAACACCTTGAGGTGCTTGGAGATATAAGAACCCTCAAGATAGTCGGCAGGATTCGGTCGACTGTACTGGGGAATCGCCATGATGTCGTCTTGGGTATAACCCGGCTTGAACCGCACCTTGGGGGTCGTGCCGATTTTTGCCATTTTCGGCCCAAGCCCCAGAAGCGCCATGCCGGCAACCCCTTGCAGCAAGTCCCGATAGCCTGGGCCCAAACGATCCCCCAGGTCGCCCAGCAACGCCATACCGCCCATCACCGCGCCGCCGATTACCACGAACCCGGCCAGGGCAGCCAGCCCGGCCATCGCCGCCAGGATCGCAGCGCCACCCATGGCCAGGATGCCCAAGGCTTCAAACCCGGTATGCATCCAGCCCTCGATATCCAGCACAAAGGCGACCGAGACGGTTGGCCCACCGATAAAGGTATTGGGGCTGCCACTCTTGATATGGGCACCGCACACCATTTTGCTGTGCAGGCGTGCTGCCGGCTTGCCGTTGATAAACACGGTGGCACTGCCTTCGGCGATCAAAACCGGGAAGGGCCAAACCGGGTGATTCATCGGCAGCCCACTGCAGGAGGAGGCAATATCCTCACCGGCGCGCATCGCATTGAGGCCGTTGATATAGACGTTGAAACTGCCCGCCACCAGTGCCCCTGTCGTGGGCTCGGGCAGGTTGAAAATGGTACTCAAGCCCTTGACCACCTGGAACATCGACAGCCCACCCGCCGCGACTGAGCCGGCCATGATTGCCACTGCCAGTCCACCCGTGGCAACTGTCGCTGCGATCACCGCGGCACCGATCAATGCACCTGCGACTGCGCCCGCCAGCATTGCAGCGACGCCGAATCCGTGGGCTATTTCATCACCCAAGCGGGCTGCTGCTTGCGCATCCATTGCGTGTATCTACCGTATGGGTTAAACCGCTGCCGTGTGCGAATCAGGCGCCAGACACAAGGGGCTTCAGGCTGCTCATGGCGATTTTCCAGGCCGTCTCGTGAGACGCCAGGTCACCCGGTGTGGTCGTCAGTGTGGTAATCAGCACGGCCGGTTTTCGCTCAATAAACATCTGGCGCAACATCAGCTCGCGCCCTTCCCGCTTCCAGGTGTAATCCACCAGTGTGGCGGCATGTCCATGCAGCACCGTGTCCCAGCGCTGGATCAACTTGAACTCCGGCAATTGCTGCTCGGCGCTTTGCACTTGCTTGTCGATGTAATCCGCGAAGGTCGCATCACCTTGGGAGGCATCACGACTGATGACAAAGCTGGCTTCCTTGGCGCTGCCAACAGCTGGCAGCTTGAAGATATTGATACTCTGGTCCTGCCAGGTATCAGGGATTTCGAGGTCTGCTTCTTGAATTCTGTAGAGGGTCACAGTGATCGCTTTCCATGGACATGAGTGACTCGGGAAGGCGCAAATAGTCGAGTAATGCTTCACAACAATCAAGCCGAGGGCGATACCCTGACCCGGTCCCACAAAAAATGGGCACCCAACCCAGTCGGCGTGCCCATCTTTTCTACCACCCCACCTCCCTTCGAGGCGCTACCGCTGTTACGGGTTGACGCTGTCTTTGAGCGACTTGCCCGGCTTGAACGCAACGGTGTTGCTCGCCTTGATCTTCACTGGCTCGCCGGTCTGTGGGTTCTTGCCGGTGCGTGCGCCGCGGTGGCGTTGCAGGAAGGTGCCGAAGCCAACCAGGGTGACGCTGTCCTTGCGGTGCAGGGCGCCGGTGATTTCTTCGAGAACGGCGTTGAGGACGCGGTTGGCCTGTTCTTTGGTGAGATCCGCTTTTTCAGCGATGGCGGCTGCGAGTTCTGGTTTACGCATAAATGAAGCCTCTTTGACGGTTTTTTGTTGTTATGTCCGTGCTGCTCTCTAATGGAGCAGCGCCCAAAGCGCCGCAGGCTCTACTCTGCGGCAGACGGGAGTGAGGATGGCATGCCCTAGGACGCCGCGCCAGTCTCGCGGCGACCTTTCTGGGGATAGGAACGTGCTGATTCCGACAGAACGACTGGTATTTACGCCAACAATGGCGGGAGTTCTTTGTTGAGCGCCAGTTTTTCCATCACGGCGCCACCGGTCAGCGCGTAACCCAGCAGGCGACCGCTGGCGTCGCGGCACAGCGCCTTGATGTCGGCGCCCTGGCCTTCGACACTCCATACGCCTTCGCTGCCCCGTGGCGGCGGCGAGACCACCAGCGGGCAGATCGGGGTTTTCACGGTGATCGGCATCGGCCCGTAGCTGACCGTCGTGGCATTGCCGACCAGGGTCTGGGCCAGGGCGCGGGCGCAGCTCATCAGTGGCATCACGTACAGCAGGTTCAGGCCATCGACCTCGGCGCAGTCACCCAGGGCATAGATATTGGCGTGGGAGGTCTTGAGGTGGCGGTCCACCGTGACGCCACGATTGGTCTGCAAACCGGCGGCAGCAGCCAGGTCTACCCGTGGGCGCAGGCCGATGGCAGAGACCACCAGGTCGCAGTGGATCACTTCACCGTCCGACAGGTGCGCTTCCAGCCCGTCAGCACCGCGCTGCAGGCGGTTGAGCACCGGGCCCAGGTGGAAACGCGCACCAAGCCCTTCCAGCCCGGCCTGCACCGCAGCGGCCGCAGCCGGGTGCAGCAGGGTCGGCATGACTTGCTCGCACGGGGCCACCAGTTCGACTTCGTAGCCGCCAAGGATCAGGTCGTTGGCAAACTCACAGCCAATCAGACCTGCGCCAAGCAGCAACACCCGGCGCTTGCCGGCAGCGGCGGCACGAAAGCGTGCGTAGTCTTCAAGGTCGTTGATCGGGAATATCAGCTCGGCGGCATCGCCTTCCACCGGCACACGCACGGTCTCGGCGCCCCAGGCCAGGATCAGGTCGCGATAGGCCACCGCTTCCTCGCCGATCCACAGGCGCTTGTGGCCCGGGTCGATGCCGCTGACGCGGGTGTGGGTGCGCACTTCAGCCTTGAGTTGCTCCGCCATGGCGCCGGGTTCGGCCATACTCAGGCCATCGGCTTCCTTGTTCTTGCCAAAGCCGGTGGAGAGCATGGGCTTGGAGTAGGAACGCCCGTCATCGGCGGTGATCAGCAGCAATGGGGTCTCGCTGTCGAGCTTGCGAAACTCCCGGGCCAGGTTGTAACCGGCCAACCCTGTGCCGATGATCACGACAGGTGCGTTCATTCCTTTCTCCTTGTAGTACGTTTCTTTGCTTGAAAATTAACCGATTTCGATCATTTCGAAATCCATCTTGCCCACGCCGCAGTCAGGGCACAGCCAGTCTTCCGGGACGTCTTGCCACAGGGTGCCCGGCGCGATGCCGTCATCCGGCCAGCCGTCTTTTTCGTCGTAGATCAGGCCGCAGACTACACATTGCCACTTCTTCATTACTTGTTTCCTCAGGGTCCAGGCATCTTGGCCGACGGTCGATAGATCCAGCATTGCCGCACGGCTCAGGGCGTTTTGTACTGATCGGGGCGTGCAGATGCAAGCATGATCGACGCAAACGGCAGGGCCGGCCCGGCAAAATCCCGGGACGCCATGGTAAGCTCGCCGCCTCTTTTGCTGCCAATACTGACTCACCGTGCCGCACTCAATCGCCCTGCCCGATGCTTGCCAATGGCTGACCCAGAGCCTTCTGTCCCCAATGCCTGCGCCCCTGACCGTCAACTGGCTGTTCAACGAAGACTCGCTGACGCGCCGGCTGACGTGGCTGTCCAACGACGGTTTCAGCGTGACACCGCTGTTCGAGGGCTGGCAGCCGCTGCGTGACGACGAATGCGCCGCCCTGGAACTGGCCCCTGCCAGCGTCGGTTGGGTGCGCGAAGTGTATTTACGCGGGCACGGCCAGCCGTGGGTGTTTGCCCGCAGCGTGGCGGCGCGCAGCGCATTGCAGGGCGATGGCTTGCACATGGATCAACTGGGCAGCCGCTCGCTGGGCGAATTGCTGTTTTGCGACCAGGCATTCACCCGCCAAGCCATCGAGGTGTGCCACTACCCGCGCCAATGGCTGCCCACCGCGGATCAGGCCGACGGGCTGTGGGGCCGTCGCTCGCGCTTCGATCGCGGCGCGCTGAGCATTCTGGTCGCGGAAGTCTTCCTGCCGAACTTCTGGCACGCGTTGCACGCCCATCCGGAGAACTGCTGATGTATCAACGCCTGCTCAAGTCCCTGAACCGCTTGAACCCCAGGGCCTGGGATTTCATTCAACTGACCCGCATGGACAAGCCCATCGGCATCTACCTGCTGCTGTGGCCGACGCTGTGGGCGTTGTGGATTGCCGGCAAGGGTTCGCCGTCCTTCATCAATATCGTGATTTTCGTACTCGGCGTGGTGCTGACCCGCGCCGGCGGTTGCGTGATCAATGACTGGGCCGACCGCAAGGTCGACGGCCATGTGAAACGCACCGAGCAACGCCCGCTGGTGAGCGGCAAGATCAGTTCGAAAGAGGCGCTGGTGTTTTTCGCGGTGCTGATGGGCATCAGTTTCCTGCTGGTGTTGCTGACCAACGCCACCACCATCCTGCTGTCTCTGGGCGGCCTGGCCCTGGCGGCGAGCTACCCGTTCATGAAGCGCTATACCTATTACCCGCAGGTGGTGCTGGGCGCGGCGTTTTCCTGGGGCATGCCGATGGCGTTCACCGCCGAGACCGGCAGCCTGCCTGCCACTGCCTGGCTGCTCTACATCGCGAACCTGCTGTGGACGGTGGGTTACGACACGTATTACGCGATGACCGACCGCGATGACGACTTGAAGATCGGCGTGAAATCCACCGCCATCCTGTTCGGCGATGCCGATCGCGTGATTATCCTGACCCTGCAAGGGCTGGCGCTGGCGTGCCTGTTGCTGGCCGGGGCGCGGTTTGAGCTGGGGGGCTGGTTCCACCTGGGGCTGCTGGCCGCGGCGGGCTGTTTTGCGTGGGAGTTCTGGTACACGCGGGACAGGGATCGGATGAAGTGCTTCAAGGCGTTTTTGCACAACCACTGGGCGGGGTTGGCGATTTTTGTCGGGATTGTGTTGGATTACGGGTTTCGCTAAGTGCCATTTTTTGTAGTGACTGAACGATCGCCTTCGCGGGCAAGCCCGCTCCCACATTTTGATCGGTGAATACACTCAAAGTGTGGGAGCGGGCTTGCCCGCGATGCTTTTAGTGGCTCTGCTGGCTCAAGGCTTGATCACATGCCACGCCCCACCCTTGCCATCACCGGTCTTGTCCCCGGCCTTCTTGTCATCCTTGTAGGTGTACACCGGCTTGCCTTTGTAAGCCCACTGACTGGTCTGGTCATCACGGGTGATCACCGTCCAGTCGCCCATCGACTTGTCAGTGGATTCAGCCATCAGGGGCGGCCAGTTCATCGCGCACTGGTCCTTGCACACTGACTTGCCGTCGGCATCCTTGTCGAAGGTGTAGAGCGTCATCCCTTTGTGATCCACCAGCATCCCGTCTTTAGTCATCGCCGGGTCCATCGCGAAGGCCAGGCTCGGCAGCGCCAACGCCGCCGTTACCAACAGGGCCTTCCAGGAAACAGTACTGTAAGTCATCGGAACCTTCCTTTTGTGGTTGTCAGGATTCGGACTCAAAGCGTAGCCCACAGAGACGCAGATTGCCCAAGCGACTAAATTACTGTCACACGACTGCAATAATTCCGTTATCTAATGCGGCGCAAGACAGTTAAATGACAAGAGGATTTAGGCATGGTTGGCAGGAGCATTCTGATCGTTGACGACGAAGCGCCCATCCGCGAGATGATCGCCGTTGCGTTGGAAATGGCCGGCTACGACTGCCTGGAGGCGGAAAACTCCCAGCAGGCCCATGCCATTATCGTCGACCGCAAGCCCGACCTGATCCTGCTCGACTGGATGCTGCCCGGCACCTCCGGCATCGAATTGGCCCGCCGTCTCAAGCGTGACGAACTGACCGGGGACATCCCGATCATCATGCTCACCGCCAAGGGCGAAGAGGACAACAAGATCCAGGGCCTGGAAGTCGGCGCCGATGACTACATCACCAAGCCGTTTTCCCCACGCGAGCTGGTAGCGCGCCTGAAAGCCGTCCTGCGTCGCGCCGGGCCTACCGATGGCGAAGCGCCGATTGAAGTCGGCGGCCTGATCCTCGACCCCATCAGCCACCGCGTGACCATCGATGGCACGCCGGCCGAGATGGGCCCCACCGAATACCGCCTGCTGCAATTCTTCATGACCCACCAGGAACGCGCCTACACCCGCGGCCAGCTGCTCGATCAGGTCTGGGGCGGCAACGTGTACGTGGAGGAGCGCACCGTGGACGTGCATATCCGTCGCCTGCGCAAAGCCTTGGGCGATGCCTACGAGAATCTGGTACAAACCGTGCGCGGCACGGGCTACCGCTTCTCCACCAAAGGCTGAGCCAGCCCCTTACCCTCCTAAACAGCTGACAAGGACGCATGTTTAAGTGAACCAAAACTGGCACGGCACCCTGATCCGCCACATGCTCCTGCTGGTCACCGGCTGCCTGCTGGTCGGCCTGATCAGCGGTTATTACGGCTGGAGCCTGGCCATCGGCATCGGCCTGTACCTGGGCTGGACGCTCAAGCAATTGCTGCGCTTGCATGAATGGCTGCGCCAGCACAAACCCGACGAAGCACCGCCCGACGGCTACGGCCTGTGGGGCGAGGTGTTCGACAGCATCTACCACCTGCAACGCCGCGACCAACGGGTGCGCGGGCGCCTGCAAGCGGTGATCGACCGGGTGCAGGAGTCCACCGCAGCGCTGAAAGACGCGGTGATCATGCTCGACAGCGACGGCAACCTGGAGTGGTGGAACCGCGCCGCCGAAACCCTGCTGGGCCTCAAGACGCCCCAGGACAGCGGCCAGCCGGTGACCAACCTGGTACGCCATCCGCGCTTCAAGGAATACTTCGAGCAGGACAACTACGAAGAAGCCCTGGAAATCCCCTCGCCCACCAATGACCGCGTGCGCATCCAGCTGTACCTGACGCGCTACGGCAACAACGAACACCTGATGCTGGTCCGCGACGTGACCCGCATCCACCAGCTCGAACAGATGCGCAAGGACTTCGTCGCCAACGTCTCCCACGAGCTGCGTACACCGTTGACGGTGATCTGTGGCTACCTGGAGACGCTGCTGGACAATGTCGACGAGATCAACCCGCGCTGGAGCCGGGCGCTGCAACAGATGCAGCAGCAAGGCTCACGTATGCAGACCCTGCTCAATGACCTGTTGCTGTTGGCCAAGCTGGAGGCGACCGACTACCCGTCGGACAACCAGCCGGTGGCCGTACAAACCCTGTTGCAGACCATCAAGCACGACGCCCAGGCCCTCTCCGGCCAACGCGGCCAGCAGATCACCCTGGAAGCCGACCCGTCGGTGCTGCTCAAAGGCAGCGAAGGTGAGTTGCGCAGCGCGTTTTCCAACCTGGTGTTCAACGCCGTCAAGTACACCCAGGACAAGGGCACCATCCGCATCCGCTGGTGGGCCGATGAACAAGGCGCCCACTTGAGCGTGCAGGATTCCGGCATCGGCATCGACGCCAAGCACCTGCCGCGCCTGACCGAGCGTTTCTACCGCGTCGACTCCAGCCGCAACTCCAACACCGGCGGCACCGGGCTTGGCCTGGCAATCGTCAAGCATGTGCTACTGCGCCACCGTGCGCGCCTGGAAATCAGCAGTGTACTGGGCCATGGCAGCACGTTTACCTGCCACTTTGCGCCGGCGCAGGTGACCCGCTCGCGCGTCCTCGGCACCGACGAATAACCCGAATACACCACTGGATTAAATGTGGGAGCTGGCTTTTGTGGGAGCGGGCTTGCTCGCGAAGGCGGTGTATCAGTCAGCACATCCTTTTCTGACAAACCGCCTTCGCGAGCAAGCCCGCTCCCACACAAGCCCGCTCCCACAGTGGATTTGCGACGTATCGGACTAGGCAAGCGCCCCATCAGCCGCTACATTGGCCGACTTGCGTCCGCGTTTGCGGGCCACCTGTTAACCCTTATTGAACACACGGAACCTGCAAAACCCCATCATGGACCCTTCCCCTGGTATCACCCTCGCTACACTCTTCGCCGACTTCGGCATGATTCTTTTTGCACTGATCCTGGTACTGCTCAACGGTTTTTTCGTTGCGGCGGAATTTGCCATGGTCAAACTGCGCTCCACCCGGGTCGAGGCCATCGCCCACACCAACGGCTGGCGCGGGCAGATCCTGCGCACCGTGCACAGCCAGCTCGACGCCTACCTGTCGGCCTGCCAGTTGGGTATCACCCTCGCCTCCCTGGGCCTGGGCTGGGTCGGCGAACCGGCGTTTGCGCATATCCTCGAGCCGCTGCTGGGCGCCGCGGGCGTCGAGTCGCCGGAAGTGATCAAGGGCGTATCGTTCTTCGCCGCATTCTTTGTGATTTCCTACCTGCACATCGTGGTCGGCGAACTGGCGCCCAAGTCCTGGGCGATCCGCAAACCGGAGTTGTTGTCGCTGTGGACGGCGGTGCCGCTGTACCTGTTCTATTGGGCGATGTACCCGGCGATCTACCTGCTCAACGCCAGTGCCAACGCGATCCTGCGTATCGCCGGCCAAGGCGAGCCCGGCCCGCACCATGAACACCATTACAGCCGCGAAGAACTCAAGCTGATCCTGCACTCCAGCCGTGGCCAGGACCCCAGCGACCAAGGCATGCGCGTACTGGCCTCGGCCGTGGAAATGGGCGAACTGGAAGTGGTCGACTGGGCCAACTCCCGGGAAGACCTGGTGACCCTGGATTTCAATGCCCCGCTCAAGGAAATCCTCGCGCTGTTCCGCCGCCACAAATTCAGCCGCTACCCGGTGTATGACGCGGTGCGCAACGAATTCGTGGGCCTGCTGCACATCAAGGATTTGCTGCTGGAACTGGCGGCTTTGGACCACATCCCCGAGTCGTTCAACCTGGCCGAGCTGACCCGCCCGCTGGAGCGCGTGTCGCGGCATATGCCGTTGTCGCAGCTGCTGGAGCAGTTCCGCAAGGGCGGCGCACACTTCGCCCTGGTGGAAGAAGCCGACGGCAAGATCATCGGCTACCTGACCATGGAAGACGTGCTGGAAGTGCTGGTGGGCGACATCCAGGATGAACACCGCAAGGCCGAGCGCGGCATCCTGGCCTATCAGCCGGGCAAGCTGTTGGTGCGTGGCGACACGCCGCTGTTCAAGATTGAGCGCCTGCTGGGCATCGATCTGGACCACATCGAAGCCGAAACCCTGGCCGGCCTGATCTACGAAACCCTGAAACGGGTGCCGGAAGAAGAAGAAGTGCTGGAAGTCGAAGGCTTGCGGATCATCATCAAGAAGATGAAAGGGCCAAAGATCGTATTGGCCAAGGTCCTGCTACTGGATTGAGCCTCAGTTGCCCAACGCAAAGTTGGGCAATGCGCCCACCGGCTGGTTGAACTCATACGGGATCGACACCAGCCCCGCCTCACTGGCGCGCTGCACCACAAAATGCAGATGCGGCCCGCTGCTGTTGCCGGTATTGCCCGACAGCGCCAGCGGGCTGCCCACCGCGACCCGTTGCCCCACCCGAACGCTGACCGAACCTTGCTTGAGGTGCAGGTACACGCCCTCGGTGCCGTCATCATGGCGCACCCGCACAAAATTTCCCGACGCATCGTTGCCACGTCCGGCCTGCTGGTTCTCGGTTTTCACCACCACGCCGCTGCGCGCCGCGATGATCGGCGTGCCTTCGGGCATGGCGATGTCCATGGCGTAGCGGCTTTTGGCGTCGGTATGGCTGAAGCTGCCGTTGGGCCCTTGGCTCAGACGGAACGGCCCACCGCGCCAGGGCAGCGGGTAGCGGTAGGCTTGCGACGAGTAAGTGGGCTTGGGTCTATCAAGCACGGGCCGCTCGGGCTTGCGCTCCTGGATCACGAACGCCTGCGCCCCGGGGGTTTGCCGGTCGCTGTAAACCACGTTGCCGTTGGCATCGACTGATTTGTAGACGGTCATGGCCTGGGCCGACATGGCAACCGTGGCCAGCCCGCAGCACAGCAAGCAGCGCATGAGCATGGTGTGAACCTGCCGAGATGAAACGGCAGGCTAGCAAGGAATCATGACAACTCTGTATGCGGCAAAGCAGATCAACCGTGGGTGCGGGCTTGGTGGGAGCGGGCTTGCTCGCGAATGCGGTGGGTCAGTCGGCACATGCATCAACTGGTACACCGCATTCGCGAGCAAGCCCGCTCCCACACAAGCCCGCTCCCACAATGTTCAGGTGTCGTTCCTAAGGTTACGCACCCGGCACAAAATGCTTCTGCGCGGTGCCGCGGGCGATCAGGCGGGAGATGTAATCGAGCTTCTGCGCGTCCTGGTCGATAAACCGGAAGGTCAGTTGCAGCCAGTCGCTGTCGGGCTTGGGCTCGTGGGCGACGATGGCGTGCAGGTAGCCGTTGAGGCGTGCGACTTCGGCGTTGTCGCCTTGCTCAAGGTCGAGCACGGCGCTTTCCAATACCTGGGGCAGGACCTCGCCGCGACGCACCACCAACAGCGCCTCCTTGATGCTCAGGCCCTTGATCACGCATTGCTGGGTGCCACTGGACAGGCGCAACTGGCCCTGGCCGCGCCCAGCCGCCGGCGCGGCCGCCGCGGCAGGTGCCTGCACCGGCTGGCTGTTGAGCAGGCCTCGGTTCGGCGCAGGCGCGGGGGCGGCGGCCGGCGCCGTGCGAGCGGCTTCGGGTTTGCCGCCGGTCAGGGCGCTCAGGGAGTCGTTGCCGAAAGCCGAGTTCATCTTGGTCGGTGCGCTGGCAACCAGGGCGTCGAGGCGGCCGACCTTGTGCAGGGCCTGCTTGACCTTGTTCAGCAACTGCTCGTTGGTGAATGGCTTGCTGACATAGCCGGAAACCCCGGCCTGGATCGCCTGGACCACGTTTTCCTTGTCGCCACGGCTGGTCACCATCACGAACGGCATGGCTTTGAGATGAGGCTGTTCGCGGCACCAGGTCAACAGCTCAAGGCCGGACATCTCGGGCATTTCCCAGTCGCACAGCACCAGGTCGAACGTCTCGCGCATCAGGATGGTCTGGGCCTTCTTGCCGTTCACCGCATCTTCAAGCTTGATCCCAGGGAAGTAGTTGCGCAGGCACTTCTTCACCAGATCGCGGATAAACGAGGCGTCATCCACCACCAATACACTGACTTTACTCATCGACCCTTCATCCTATAAAAACTTCGGCACGCAAGACGCCTGACTGGTGGCATTTTGCCAAAACTCGTTAGTCACAGCAGGACTTTATTACGCCTGCCGCGCAAAAAATTCAGAAGCCACAAACGAAAACGCCCGGCCAATGGCCGGGCGTTAATTTCTCGGGCAACCTTACTTATCGTCAGATTCGCCGGGAACATTAGGGATTTGATCGGTCGAGCCTTCAACTTCGGCCTTCATGCGCTTGAGCCCCATGTGCCGTACGTCGGTGCCGCGCACCAAGTAGATCACCAGCTCCGAAATGTTGCGCGCGTGGTCGCCGATCCGCTCCAGCGAACGCAGTACCCAGATAATGCTCAAGACCCGCGAGATAGAGCGCGGGTCTTCCATCATGTAGGTCGCCAGTTCACGCAGCGCGGTCTTGTATTCGCGGTCGATGATCTTGTCGTACTGGGCGACGGACAGCGCCAGCTCGGCGTCGAAACGGGCGAACGCGTCCAGTGCATCACGCACCATATTGCGTACTTGGTCGCCAATGTGGCGCACTTCCACATAACCACGCGGCGCTTCGCCCTCTTCGCACAGCTGGATGGCACGACGGGCGATCTTGGTGGCTTCGTCGCCGATGCGCTCCAGGTCGATCACCGACTTGGAGATGCTGATGATCAAACGCAGGTCGGACGCCGCCGGCTGGCGACGGGCCAGAATGCGCAGGCATTCTTCGTCGATATTGCGTTCCATCTGGTTGATCTGGTCGTCGATCTCACGCACTTGCTGGGCCAGGCCCGAGTCGGCCTCGATCAGCGCGGTCACGGCGTCGTTGACTTGCTTCTCCACCAGACCGCCCATCGCCAGGAGGTGGCTGCGCACTTCCTCAAGCTCGGCGTTGAACTGCGCGGAGATGTGGTGGGTAAGGCCTTCTTTGCTAATCATGTTGGCGTCCTTGGAGCGTCCGGTAAGGTGCGGAGAACCGCAGCGTCAGTGCAATCAGAACCACGGCTGACTAGCCGTAGCGACCGGTGATGTAGTCTTCGGTCTGCTTCTTCGCCGGATTGGTGAACAGGGTATCGGTATCGCCGAATTCCACCAACTTGCCCATGTACATGAATGCGGTGTAGTCGGAAACCCGCGCCGCCTGTTGCATGTTGTGGGTCACGATGACGATGGTGAACTTGGATTTGAGCTCGTAGATCAGCTCTTCGACTTTCAGCGTCGAGATCGGGTCGAGTGCCGAGCACGGTTCGTCGAGCAGCAGTACTTCCGGCTCCACGGCGATGGTCCGTGCGATCACCAGACGTTGCTGCTGGCCGCCGGACAGGCCGAGTGCCGAATCGTGCAGGCGGTCCTTCACTTCGTCCCACAGCGCCGCGCCTTTCAAGGCCCACTCAACCGCTTCGTCGAGGATGCGCTTCTTGTTGATGCCCTGGATACGCAGGCCGTAGACCACGTTTTCGTAGATGGTCTTGGGGAACGGGTTGGGCTTCTGGAACACCATGCCCACGCGACGACGCAGCTCGGCCACATCCTCGCCCTTGCGATAGATGTTGCTGCCGTAGAGGTTGATGGCGCCGTCGACGCGGCAACCGTCCACCAGGTCGTTCATGCGGTTGAAGGTGCGCAGCAGCGTGGACTTGCCGCAGCCCGACGGGCCGATGAAGGCGGTCACGCGCTGCTTGGGGATGTTCATGCTGACGTCGAACAGCGCCTGCTTCTCACCGTAGTACAGGCTCAGGCCCGGTACTTCGATGGCCACGGTTTCCTGGGCCAGGCTCAGGCTCTGCTTGTCGCGACCCAGGGCAGACATGTTGATGCCGTGGGAATGGGTTTCGTGTTGCATGGGATGCTCCCTGTGCTACCAATTCGTTGTGTGGGAGCGGGCTTGCTCGCGAAGGCGTCCGGTCAGTCGACCTATGTGTTACTGAGACACCGCATTCGCGAGCAAGCCCGCTCCCACATTTAGTCCGCGTTCAATTCAGATCAGCTATCCAACGCTTTGTATTTTTCGCGCAGGTGGTTACGAATCCACACCGCCGACAAGTTCAGCGTGGCGATCACCAGCACCAGCAGCAAGGCGGTGGCGTACACCAGTGGCCGTGCCGCTTCGACGTTGGGGCTCTGGAAGCCGACGTCGTAGATATGGAAGCCCAGGTGCATGATCTTCTGGTCCAGGTGCAGGTACGGGTAGTTGCCATCCAGCGGCAGCGACGGCGCCAGTTTCACTACCCCTACCAGCATCAGCGGCGCCACTTCACCGGCGGCGCGGGCCACGGCGAGGATCATGCCGGTCATCATCGCCGGGCTGGCCATCGGCAGCACGATCTTCCACAGCGTTTCCGCCTTGGTCGCGCCGAGTGCCAGGGAACCTTCACGCACGGTGCGGGGAATCCGCGCCAGGCCTTCTTCGGTGGCCACGATCACCACCGGCACCGCCAGCAGTGCCAGGGTCAGCGAGGCCCACAACAGGCCCGGCGTACCAAAGGTCGGGGCCGGCAGGGCTTCGGCGAAGAACAGGCGGTCTACCGAACCACCCAGTACATACACGAAGAAGCCCAGGCCGAACACGCCGTAGACGATGGCCGGTACGCCCGCCAGGTTGTTCACGGCGATGCGGATGATGCGGGTCAGCGCGTTCTGCTTGGCGTATTCACGCAGGTAAACCGCCGCCAGTACGCCGAACGGCGTCACGATCATCGCCATGATCAGGGTCATCATCACGGTGCCGAAGATCGCCGGGAAGATCCCGCCTTCGGTGTTGGCTTCCCGCGGGTCATCGCTGAGGAACTCCCAGACCTTGCTGAAGTAGAAGCCGATCTTGGTAAAGGTGCCCATGGCGTTCGGCTGGTAGGCGTGCACCACTTTGCCGATGCCGATCTCGACTTCCTTGCCGTTGCCGTCACGGGCGGTCAGTGCGTCACGGTTGAACTGGGTGTGCAGATCGGCCAGGCGCGCTTCGATGTCTTGGTAGCGGGCATTCAGCTCGGCGCGGTCGGCAGCCATGTCGGCCTGGGCGGCAGCATCAAGCTTGCCTTCCAGTTCCAGCTTGCGACCGTGCAGGCGGATGCGTTCCAAACCGGCGTTGATCGCGCCGATGTCGGTTTTTTCCAGGCTCTTGAGCTGGGCAGCCAACTTGTTCACGCGGTCAACGCGGGCTTGCAACTCCGGCCACGCAGCCTCGCCTTCGGCGATGATCTTGCCATCTTGCTTGACGTTGACCAGGGTGCCGTAGAAGTTACCCCACTCACGGCGCTCGATGGCCATCAGCTCGACCGGCTTGGTCTGGTCCTTGAGCCACTCGCCGACGATCCAGGTGAAGTCGTTGCCGTTCAAGTCCCGGTTGCCGACCTTGATCAGCTCGCGGGTCATGAATTCCGGGCCTTGTTCCGGCACGGGCAGGCCAGCGCTTTTGAGGCGCTCGCGCGGCACTTCTTCTTTCTGCACCACTTCGCCGATGACGATGTGGTTTGCCTGGCCCGGTACGCTGTAGTTGGCCTGGATCAGGTCAGCCGGCCAGAAGTGGCCCAAACCACGCACCGCAATCACAGCCAGCAAACCAATGGTCATGATGACCGCGATGGACACCGCGCCACCGCTGATCCAGACGCCTGGGGCGCCGCTCTTGAACCATCCATTCAGGGAGTTCTGTTTCACAGACTTCTACCTTTCTTAAAGCGACGAGTATTTCTTGCGCAGACGCTGACGGATCAGCTCGGCGAGGGTGTTCATGATGAAGGTGAACAGCAGCAGCACCAGCGCCGAGAGGAACAGCACGCGGTAGTGACTGCCGCCCACTTCCGACTCGGGCATTTCCACCGCGACGTTCGCCGCCAGCGTGCGCAGGCCTTCGAACAGGTTCATCTCCATCACCGGGGTGTTCCCGGTGGCCATCAGCACGATCATGGTCTCGCCGACGGCGCGGCCCATGCCGATCATCAGGGCCGAGAAGATGCCCGGGCTGGCGGTCAGGATCACTACGCGGGTCATGGTCTGCCACGGCGTGGCACCCAGGGCCAGCGAGCCCAGGGTCAGGCCACGCGGTACGCTGAACACGGCGTCTTCGGCGATGGAATAGATGTTCGGGATAACCGCAAAACCCATGGCCAGGCCGACGACCAGGGCGTTGCGCTGGTCGTAGGTGATGCCCAGGTCGTGGGAGATCCACATGCGCATGTCGCCGCCGAAGAACCAGGTTTCCAGGTACGGGCTCATGTACAGCGAGAGCCAGCCCACAAACAGGATCACCGGGATCAGGATCGCGCTTTCCCAGCCATCGGGAACACGCAGGCGGATCGACTCAGGCAAGCGGCTGAAGATGAAGCCGGCCACCAGGATGCCAATCGGCAGCAGCATCAACAGGCTGAAAATCCCCGGCAAATGCCCTTCGACATACGGCGCCAGGAACAGGCCGGCGAAGAAGCCGAGGATCACCGTCGGCATCGCTTCCATCAGTTCGATCACCGGCTTGACCTTGCGGCGCAGGCTCGGGGCCATGAAGTAAGCGGTGTAGATCGCCGCGGCGACAGCCAGTGGCGCGGCCAGCAACATGGCGTAGAACGCCGCCTTCAGCGTACCGAAGGTCAGTGGCGCCAGGCTCATCTTGGGTTCGAAGTCGGTGTTGGCGGCGGTCGATTGCCAGACGTATTTAGGCTCGTCGTAGTTCTCGTACCAGACTTTGCTCCACAACGCGCTCCACGAAACTTCCGGGTGCGGGTTGTCCAGCGCCAGCGGTTGCAGCTTGCCACCGGCTTCCACGATCACGCGGTTGGCCCGTGGCGACAAGCCGAACACGCCCTGGGCGTCGACCACTTGATCCACCAGCAAGGTGCGATGAGCGGTGCTGTGGAACACACCGAACTTGCCGGAAGCATCCAGGGCGGTGAAGCCTTTGCGACGTTCTTCGGCGGTGATTTCAACAACCGGCGCAGTGCCCATCTGGAAGGTGCGGATCTGCTTCAGACGCTGCTCGCCATCCGGGTCGCGGGCCATGAACCACTGGGCCAGGCCGCCCTTGGAGTTACCGACGATCAGCGAGATACCGCCAACCAGCTGGGTGCTGGCGGTGATTTCGGCGGTGCCATCTTCCAACAATTTGTAGCGACCGTTGAGGCTCTTGTCGCGCAGGCTGAACACATCGGCCAGGGCGCGACCGTTGATTACGTACAGCCACTGTTGGCGCGGATCGATGAAGATCGCCTTCACCGGCTCGGTCATTTGCGGCAGCTCGATACGCTTCTGCTCGCTGGTGACTTCGCCGGTCATCATGTTTTCTTCGCGGCTCAGGGACAGCACGTTCAGGTGCGAACCGGCGGAACCGGCGACCACCAGGGACGAATCCGTAGCGTTGAGCGCAACGTGCTCCAGTGGGCGACCGGCGTCATCCAGGACGATCGGCGTTTCACCGTAGGGGTATTCAATCGCAGGCGTAATCGTCTTCTTGCCGTCCGGGTAGGACACCTTATAAGTGTGGCGGAATACCAGGGACTGGCCATTGGACAAACCAAGGATCACCAGTGGGCTGCCCGGTTGGTCTTCACCAATGGAAGCAACGCTTGTACCGGCTGGCAGCGGCAGGTCGACACGCTTGAGTTCGGCGCCGTTTTCGACATTGAAGAACAGTGCCTGGCCCTTGTCGGAAACCCGCATGGCGACCTGGTTCTGCTCTTCGAGGGAGATCATCAACGGTTTGCCGGCGTCCTGCATCCAGGCGGGCGTCAAGGCGCCTTCCTTGGTCAGCGAGGCGCCCTGGAACAACGGCGCGACCACGTAGGCGAGGAAGAAGAAGATCAGGGTGATAGCGCCGAGGACGGCGAGGCCGCCGATCAACACGTACCAACGGGTCAGGCGATCTTTGAGCGCGCGAATGCGGCGCTTGCGTTGCAGCTCAGGCGTATTGAAATCAATGCGCTTGGGAGGAGAAGTCGTCGTCATGGTGGAATTGGCCAGATCATTCATGCGCACACCCTAGCGATCCTGTATGACAGAAAGATGACAATGCAGTGACGCAAGAAATCCGCCGCGTAGCAGAGCTGGCAGCGGACTGAAAATTAGGAGGTGTAGACCGGTTTGCTTGTGTGGGAGCGGGCTTGCTCGCGAAGGCGGCGTGTCATTCAACACAGTGGCGACTGATACACCGCCTTCGCGAGCAAGCCCACTCCCACTGGGCCCGCTGCTACACCAGGTATTGCAGGCTTACTTGGCGCCTTCTTTCAAACCCAGGTCAGCCAGGGCCTTGGCGGCAACTTTGGCTGGCAGTGGGATGTAGCCGTCTTTCACGACAACTTCCTGGCCCTGTTTGGACAGCACCAGTTTCACGAACTCAGCTTCCAGCGGCGCCAGAGGCTTGTTCGGGGCTTTGTTGACGTAAACGTAGAGGAAACGCGACAGCGGGTATTTGCCGTTCAGGGCGTTTTCTTCGCTGTCTTCGATGAAGTCAGTGCTGCCTTTTTTAGCCAGGGCAACGGTCTTCACGCTTGCAGTCTTGTAGCCGATGCCCGAGTAACCGATGCCGTTCAGCGAGGAGCTGATCGACTGCACGACCGAAGCCGAGCCTGGTTGTTCGTTCACGTTTGGCTTGTAGTCGCCTTTGCACAGGGCTTCTTCTTTGAAGTAGCCGTAAGTGCCGGATACCGAGTTACGACCGAACAGTTGCACTGGCTTGTTGGCCAGGTCGCCAGTCACACCCAGGTCGCCCCAGGTTTTTACGTCAGCTTTGCCGCCGCACAGACGAGTCGAGGAGAAGATCGCGTCGACTTGTTCCATGGTCAGGTGCTGAATCGGGTTGTCCTTGTGTACGAATACAGCCAGGGCGTCCACGGCAACCGGGATAGCGGTTGGCTTGTAGCCGTACTTCTGCTCGAAGGCAGCCAGTTCGGTGTCCTTCATCTTGCGGCTCATCGGGCCCAGGTTGGAGGTGCCTTCAGTCAACGCAGGTGGCGCGGTGGCGGAGCCAGCGGCCTGAATCTGGATGTTTACGTTCGGGTATTCTTTTTTGTAGGACTCAGCCCACAGGGTCATCAGGTTGGCCAGGGTGTCAGAACCAACGCTGGACAAGTTGCCCGACACACCGGTGGTCTTGGTGTAGCTCGGGATAGCTGGGTCAACAGCGGCGAATGCGTTAGCAGTCGCAACGCCAGCAGCGACAAATGTCATAGCCGCCATCAAACGCTTCAGTTTCATGCCTTACTCCTAGCAGATAGGGATAGTTGGATCGGGGCCAAGTATCGGTAGGCCGTGTGAACACTCTATGTCTGGAATATGACAATTAGATGAAAGGCCAGTATTGGCTTTAAACGCAGCTAAACGGGGAAAGGCCGAGAATACGGGGGGTTTGGCAACAACGGGGGCGGCTCAGAAATACTCTGTAATGTGATCGTTCCTACATTGCATAGGAACGATCACTCTCAAGCGCTTAGCGGGAACGCTTCCACAGATACCCACCCACCAACATCCCCATCACACACAGCACGGCGACATAGTAGGCAGGGCCCATCGGGCTTTCCTTCATCAGCAACGACACCGCCAGCGGCGTCAGGCCGCCAAAGATGGCGTAGGCGACGTTGTAGGAAAACGACAAGCCGCTGAAGCGCACCACGGGTGGGAAGGCTTTCACCATCACGTAAGGCACCACGCCGATGGTGCCGACGAACAAACCGGTCAGGGCGTACAGCGGGAACAGCCAGTCCGGATGCTGGAAGAGGCTGTGGTACAGGGTCCACGAGCTGCCCAGCAGCAACAGGCAACCGGCGACCAGCACACGGCCAGCGCCGAAACGGTCGGCCAGGGCACCGGAAAGGATGCAGCCCAGGCTCAAGGTGACGATGGCCAGGCTGTTGGCTTGCAGGGCGACGGTCGGCGCGAAGTGGTAGACGGTCTGCAGCACGGTCGGGGTCATCAGGATGACCACGACGATACCGGCCGACAGCAGCCAGGTCAGCAGCATCGACAGCACGATGGCACCACGATGGTCACGCAAAACCGCACGCAGCGGCAGTTCGGCGGCCAGGGTCTTGCGTTGCTGCATCTCGGCGAAGATCGGCGTTTCATGCAGCCAGCGACGCAGGTACACCGACAACAGGCCGAACACACCGCCAAGCAGGAACGGGATGCGCCAGGCGAAATCCGAAACCTCTACCGGGGTGTACAGGGTGTTGATGGCCGTCGCCACCAGCGAACCCAGCAGAATGCCGGCGGTGAGGCCGCTGGTCAGGGTGCCGCAGGCATAACCGACGTGGCGCGGCGGTACATGTTCGGAGACGAACACCCAGGCGCCCGGTACTTCGCCGCCAATCGCCGCGCCCTGGATCACGCGCATCAGCAGCAACAGGATCGGTGCCCACAGACCAATCTGCGCGTAGGTCGGCAGCAGGCCCATGATCAGGGTCGGCACGGCCATCATGAAGATACTCAGGGTGAACATCTTCTTGCGACCCAGCAGGTCGCCGAAGTGCGCCATGATGATGCCGCCCAGCGGGCGTGCCAGGTAGCCGGCGGCAAAGATGCCGAAGGTCTGCATCATGCGCAGCCATTCAGGCATATCGACGGGGAAAAAGAGTTTTCCGACCACGGTGGCGAAAAACACGAAAATAATGAAATCATAAAATTCCAGCGCCCCGCCCAAGGCAGACAGCGACAGGGTTTTATAGTCGTTGCGGGTCAGCGGGCGCGAAGGTTGCGCACTGCTTGCGGGCACGGAGGACATGGCAAGGCTTCTCTTATTAGTCAGAACGGCAGATCCGAGGTGCTGGCTGAGCCAGGACGGTTGGGCACGATAGCAAATCGCTTGCAAAAGCACACCAGAAGCACAGTTGTCGGAAAAAGCCGCAATACAGCGGCGAATTGCCGACCAAATCAGCCATAGACGGTCGTCGCGGCGCGAGGCTCCCGATATACTCGGCCCTTGCACGCGCCAGACCCGCAGTCTTGAGAGGCATCCTCGGCATGATCGAACTCGAACAAGAAGACCCCATCCCGCAAGGCGATCTCGCCCTGCAAATCACCGCGCTTCCCCGTGAAACCAACGGCTTTGGCGATATTTTCGGCGGCTGGCTGGTCGCGCAGATGGACCTCGCCGGCACCGCCATGGCCAGCAAGGTCGCAGGTGGCCGTGTCGCCACCGTGGCCATCGACCGCATGGCGTTCCTGGTGCCGGTCGCCGTGGGCGCACAACTGTCCTTTTATACCCAGGCCCTGGAAATCGGTCGCAGCTCGATCCAGATGATGGTCGAAGTGTGGAGCGACGACCCGCTGTCCAGCGAATGGCGCAAGGTCACCGAGGCGGTGTTCGTGTTCGTCGCCATCGACGGCAGTGGCCGCACGCGCTCGGTTCCATCGCGCGCCCGTTAAACCTCGCGGGGTTTTGACGGTCAATTGCCCCATTGCCTGCCATTTGAGAGCGCTGTTATGCCTACGCCCCACGTTGAAACCGTGAAACTGGATGAGCTGGACTGCTGGCGCATCCGCCACAACGGCGCTGAATTGATGGTGGCCCAACAGGGCGCGCATATCTTCAGTTACAAGCGTGATGGCGAGCAGCCGCTGATCTGGCCGAACCCGCAAGCGGTGTTCAAGCAAGGCAAAGGCATCCGCACCGGCGTGCCGGTGTGCTGGCCGTGGTTTGGTGTGTTTGAGCGCAACCCACAGAGCGTCAAGGCGATGCGCCAGAGCGAGCAGCCGGCCGGTGCCCATGGTTTTGCGCGCACTGCGTTGTGGGAATTGGCCACGACCGAGCTTGAAGGCGACGCCCTGCGTATCGACCTGGTCTTGCCTGTGCCGGCGGGCGGCTTCCCCGGCTGGCCCCACCAGGTCGAGCTGATCTTGAGCCTGCTGCTGGACGAACAACTGCATATCCGCCTGACCAGCCACAACCGTGGTACCGACACCGTGACCCTGAGCCAGGCGCTGCACACCTATTTCGCCGTGAGCGATGTGCGTAACGTGCACGTCGAAGGGTTGGACGCAACGGCCTATATCGACACCGCCGACGGCTGGACGACCAAACGACAGAGCGGGCTGCTGCACTTCAACGCCGAGACCGATCGCATCTATCTGGATACCCCGGCGCAGTTGAACATTGTCGACCAGGATTGGCAGCGCCGCATCCAGCTCACCAGCCAGGGCTCGAAATCCACCGTGATCTGGAACCCGTGGACCGAACGCGCCAAGGCGTTTGATGACATGGCCGATGACGGCTGGACGGGCATGTTGTGCATCGAGACGGCGAATGTGCTGGATGATGTTGTTGAGTTGGCACCCGGCCGAAGCCACACCCTGGGCGTGAGCATCACAGGTCTCGGCCTGTAAGCGCTGATCAAAATGTGGGAGCGGGCTTGCTCGCGAAGACGGTGTATCAGACACAGATATTTCGACTGAACCACCGAATTCGCGAGCAAGCCCGCTCCCACACAAGCCCGCTCCCACATTAGATCTTCGCCAGGCGTTAGAGATCCGACTCCTTTACCACCCTCACCTTGCCAGCATCCAGCGCATACGCTGCATCCGCCAGGTCATTGTTGACCTTCTCCACCTTCAACGTGCCCGTGACCCACAGCGGCGTGTAGATGTCATCCAGCTTCAGCCCCTTGGGATAACGCACCAGCACCAGTTGGTTCGGCGGCGGTGGCGGCACGTGGATGCAGGCGCCTGGGTACGGCACCAGGAAGAACAGCGTGCTGCGGCCCTTGGCGTCGGTTTCCAGCGGCACCGGGTAGCCGCCGATGCGGATATTCTTGCCGTTCATGGCGGCCACGGTCTTGGTCGAATACATCACCGCCGGCAAGCCTTTGCTCTGCTTCAAGCCACCTTTGTCGGTAAAGGTGCCCTGGGCTTCGGGGGAGTTGTGGTCGATCTCGGGCATGGCTTCGAGGGCTTTCTGGTCCGACAGCGGCATCAGGTCGAGCCAATCGGTTTCCGGCAGTTCACCGGCGTGGGCCAGGCCGGAGCCGAGCAAGAGGAGAGTCAACAAAAGACGGCGCATGGAGAGGCTCGACAAGTACAGGTGGCGAGCATTCTAGCCCTCTGCGCCTGCGCAGCGCAGAGGGCTTTGTCGCTTAGATCATTTCTTTTTGATCAGACCGTAGATCACCAGCAGGATGATCGCGCCGACCAGCGCACCAATGAAGCCCGCGCCCTGGCCTGCCTGGTAGATACCCAGCGCCTGGCCACCATAGGTCGCGGCAAGGGAGCCGGCGATACCCAGCAGGATGGTCATGATCCAGCCCATGCTGTCGTCGCCTGGCTTGAGGAAACGCGCGAGCAGACCGACGATCAAGCCGATAAAGATGGTTCCGATGATACCCATGGCATTTCCCTCTGAATGTAGGTGAGCTATGCCAAAGCCTAGACAGGCTTTGGCATCCTGCAATCAGAGAGACGACGGTCACCAATGGTTCCCGTCGGACTTGGCTTATTGCTCGGCGATCAGCGCTTCAACCTTGAGGATCTGCGCTTCCAGCGTCGCGCGGTCCTTGCAGCGCAGGTTGGCATGGCCGACCTTGCGCCCGGCCTTGAAGGCCTTGCCGTAGTGATGCAAGTGGCAGTCGTCGATGGCGATGACTTTTTCAACCGGCGGTACCACGCCGATGAAGTTGAGCATTGCGCTCTCGCCAACCTTGGCCGTGGAGCCCAACGGCAAGCCCGCCACCGCCCGCAGGTGGTTTTCGAACTGGCTGCACTCGGCGCCTTCGGTGGTCCAGTGCCCGGAGTTGTGCACCCGCGGCGCGATTTCGTTGGCCTTGAGGCCACCGTCGACTTCAAAGAACTCGAACGCCATCACCCCAACGTAATCCAGCTGCTTGAGCACGCGGCTGGAATAGTCTTCGGCCAGGGCCTGCAACGGGTGATCGGTGCTGGCCACGGACAGCTTGAGGATGCCGCTGTCGTGGGTGTTGTGCACCAACGGGTAGAAGCGGGTTTCGCCATCACGGGCACGCACGGCGATCAGCGAGACTTCGCCGGTGAACGGCACGAAGCCTTCCAGCAGGCAGGCGACGCTGCCCAGTTCGGCGAAGGTGTCGACCACATCAGCGGCGGTGCGCAGGACTTTCTGGCCCTTGCCGTCGTAACCCAGGGTGCGGGTTTTCAGCACGGCCGGCAGGCCGATGCTGGCGACGGCGGCGTCCAGGTCCGCCTGGGACTGGATGTCGGCGAAGGCCGGGGTCGGAATGCCCAGGTCCTTGAACATGCTTTTCTCGAACCAGCGGTCGCGAGCGATGCGCAAGGCTTCGGCGCTCGGGTACACCGGCACGAACTGCGACAGGAAGGCCACGGTCTCGGCCGGGACGCTTTCGAACTCGAAGGTCACCAGGTCGACTTCGTCGGCCAGTTGACGCAGGTGGTCCGGGTCGCTGTAGTCAGCGCGCAGGTGTTCACCCAGGGCCGCCGCACAAGCGTCCGGCGCCGGGTCCAGGAAAGCGAAGTTCATCCCCAGCGGGGTTCCCGCCAGGGCCAGCATGCGACCCAGTTGGCCGCCACCGATTACACCGATTTTCATCGTCAACAACCTCAGGCGATGCGTGGGTCTGGATTGTCCAGCACGCTGTCTGTCTGCTCAGCACGGAATTTTTTCAGCACCGCGTGGAACTGCGGGTGCTTGGCGCCCAGGATGCTGGCGGACAGCAACGCGGCGTTGATCGCGCCGGCCTTGCCGATCGCCAGGGTCGCCACCGGGATGCCGGCCGGCATCTGCACGATGGACAACAGCGAATCCACGCCCGAGAGCATCGCCGACTGCACCGGCACGCCAAGGACCGGCAGGTGGGTCTTGGCCGCACACATGCCTGGCAGGTGCGCTGCACCGCCGGCACCGGCGATGATCACCTCGATGCCACGGGATTCTGCTTCATCGGCATACTGGAACAGCAAATCCGGGGTGCGGTGGGCAGAGACCACTTTCACTTCATACGGAATGCCGAGTTTTTCCAGCATATCGGCGGTGTGGCTAAGGGTGGACCAATCGGACTTGGAGCCCATGATCACGCCAACCAATGCACTCATCGTCGTGCCTCTTCTCTCTGGGCGCCCGCAGGCGCGTCAAAAAACAACAAGCCACGCGGGAAATCCGGCGTGGCTTGGTGTGCGAATTAAGGCCGGTTGGACCGGCCGAAGGCCGCGCAGTATACCGTAATAATCCAGATAAACAGCCCCTTGGATGACCATCTGTCTAGCGGGGCAAAGCGGCGGTTTTATTGACTTTCAGGTCAGCGAAAACAACACACATTCCCCATGGGAACTGGGTCAATGTGGGAGCTGGCTTGCCTGCGATAGCAATGGTGAATTCACTACAGCTATCGCAGGCAAGCCAGCTCCCACATTGATCTTCAGCGCACTCAAGCGCCCTGCGCCGCCCCACCTTCCAACTTGCGCCACAACAACCGCACGTTGGCCTTGCGCACCAACGCGCAGCGATACAGGCGAATCTCCAACGGCACATGCCATTGCGGGCCGCCGCACACCACCAATTCACCACGCGCCAATTCCGCCCGCACGCTCAACTGCGGCACCCAGGCGATACCCAAGCCTTCCAGGGCCATGCTTTTAAGACTGTCGGCCATGGCGGTTTCATACACGGTGGTAAAGCGCAGCGCACGTTGGCGCAATAGCAAGTGAACGGATCGGCCAAGAAACGCACCGGCGCTGTAGGCCAGGAGCGGCACGCTGCCCTCACCTTCCAGGTCGAACAACGGCTTGCCATCGGCATCGGCCGCGCACACCGGGAGCATTTCGGTGTTGCCCAGGTGCAGGGAGGGGAAGATCTCGGCATCCATCTGCATCGCCGCGTCCGGGTCGTAGAACGCCAGCATCAAGTCGCATCCGCCTTCGCGCAGGGCGTGTACGGCGTCGCCGACGTTGGTGGCGACCAGCCGCGTGGCAATGTTCAGGCCTTCGTTACGCAACTGTGCGATCCAGCGCGGGAAGAACCCCAGCGCCAGGGAGTGGGCCGCCGCCACTTGCATGACTTCGCCCTGCCCGCCCTCAAGATGGTGCAAGTGGCGCAGCACTTCACCGAGCTGTTCGACCACGGTGCGCGCAGTCACCAGGAACAACTGCCCCGCCGCCGTCAGCTCCACCGGCGTGCGCGAGCGATTGACCAGAGTCAGGCCCAGCGCCGCCTCCAGGCTGCGGATGCGACGACTGAACGCCGGCTGGGTGACAAAGCGCCGCTCCGCCGCCTGGGAAAAGCTGCGAGTGGCCGCCAGGGCGCTGAAGTCTTCCAGCCATTTGCTCTCAAGGTTCATCACTTACTCCCACGGGTACGCACCATTTTGGTACACACGCCCGCCATGATAGCCGGGTCACACCTGCATTATGCCGTTTATGCATAGCCCAGTGCTGAACAGCATTGGCCCAAAAACACACACAAGCCTAGCATTCGCAGCGTTCCGGCCAGTTCCGGGTCCATATCGAGATGATTTCCGTCATGTCCTCCGCTGCATCTTTCCGTACCGAAAAAGACCTGCTTGGCGTACTTGAAGTACCGGCTCAAGCGTATTACGGCATCCAGACCCTGCGAGCGGTGAACAACTTCCGCCTCTCGGGCGTTCCGATTTCGCATTACCCGAAATTGGTGGTCGGTCTGGCAATGGTCAAGCAAGCGGCGGCAGACGCCAACCGCGAGCTGGGTCAGCTCAGTGAAGCCAAGCACGCTGCCATCAGCGAAGCCTGTGCCCGTCTGATCCGCGGCGATTTCCACGAAGAGTTCGTGGTGGACATGATTCAAGGCGGCGCTGGCACTTCAACCAACATGAATGCCAACGAAGTCATCGCCAACATCGCGCTGGAGGCCATGGGCCACCAGAAGGGCGAATATCAATACCTGCACCCCAACAACGACGTGAACATGGCGCAGTCGACCAACGACGCCTACCCGACCGCGATCCGCCTGGGTCTGCTGCTGGGCCATGACGCGCTGCTGGCCAGCCTCGACAGTCTGATCCAGGCGTTCGCAGCCAAGGGCGTCGAATTCAGCCACGTGCTGAAAATGGGCCGCACCCAATTGCAAGACGCCGTGCCGATGACCCTCGGCCAGGAATTCCGCGCCTTCGCCACCACCCTCGGTGAAGACCTGGCCCGCCTGAAAACCCTGGCGCCAGAGCTGTTGACCGAAGTGAACCTGGGCGGCACCGCCATCGGTACCGGCATCAACGCCGACCCGCGCTACCAGGCCCTGGCCGTACAACGCCTGGCCGTGATCAGCGGCCAGCCGGTGGTACCGGCCGCCGACCTGATCGAAGCCACCTCCGACATGGGCGCTTTCGTGCTGTTCTCCGGCATGCTCAAGCGTACCGCGGTGAAACTGTCGAAGATCTGCAACGACCTGCGCCTGCTGTCCAGCGGCCCACGCACCGGGATCAACGAGATCAACCTGCCAGCGCGCCAGCCAGGCAGCTCGATCATGCCCGGCAAGGTCAACCCGGTAATTCCGGAAGCCGTCAACCAGGTGGCGTTCCAAGTGATCGGCAACGACCTGGCGCTGACCATGGCAGCCGAAGGCGGCCAACTGCAGCTGAACGTGATGGAGCCGCTGATCGCCTTCAAGATCTTCGACTCGATCCGCCTGCTGCAACGCGCCATGGACATGCTGCGCGAGCACTGCATCACCGGCATCACTGCCAACGAAGCCCGCTGCCGCGAACTGGTGGAGCACTCCATCGGCCTGGTTACCGCGCTGAACCCGTACATCGGCTATGAAAACGCCACCCGCATCGCCCGTATCGCTCTCGAAAGCGGCCGTGGCGTGCTGGAACTGGTGCGCGAAGAAGGCTTGCTCGACGACGCCATGCTCGACGACATCCTGCGCCCCGAAAACATGATTGCCCCACGCTTGGTCCCGCTGAAGGCCTAAGCGTTTGTTGCACCGCTCACCAGGTTGAGGGACTAGACACCTCTCACCTTTTGAGGGCCTGAAGGCTCGTTCTTCAGGCCCTTTTTTTTGCCTCAAGGTTGTGAAATGACGCCCATAAAAACTCCAATATCGCCCTGTAAGCCCACCGCCCCTGCAACAGCTTGGCTGAAACCTTTAATCAGCCCAGGCAGACGGATCACGTTCGCCTAGGTATAGTGCCGCCCCTCTCGCGTCTGCGGCCGTCGGTAACGAGGCCCTGAACACAGCGCGAAACCGCATGAATAACAACCCGCAAAAGGATTGGGGTCGAACTGTCGCGCACTGCCTGGTGCCAAGCGACGGCGTCGAACCGTCCTGCGTTTGCCATTAGAAAAATCAGCGAGGAACACTCCATGCTCGAAGTCATCAACGACTTCCTCTCAGGGAAAGTACTGATCGTGCTCATTGTCGGGCTCGGCGGTTATTTCACGATCCGCTCGCGTTTCGTACAACTGCGTCACTTTTTCCACATGTTCTCGGTGTTTAAAGACAGCCTGAAGAACAGCTCCGACCAACTCAGCTCGTTCCAGGCGCTGATGCTCAGCCTGGCCGGCCGCGTGGGTGCCGGCAACATTGCCGGTGTCGGCATTGCGGTGACCCTGGGTGGCCCGGGGGCGGTGTTCTGGATGTGGGTCACCGCATTGGTGGGCATGTCTTCGAGCTTTATCGAATGTTCCCTCGGCCAGCTGTACAAGCGCACCGACGCAGAAGGCACCTACCGTGGCGGCCCGGCGTATTACATCCAGCACGGCCTGCAGAAGCGCTGGTTGGGCATGGTCATGGCGTTCCTGCTGCTGGTGACCTTCGGCTTCGCCTTCAACGGCCTGCAAGCCCACGCCGTGACCCACTCGCTGAACAACGCCTTCGGCCTCGACACCACCTACACCGGCCTGGCCCTGGCGGCCTTGTTGGGCCTGGTGTTCATCGGCGGGATCAAGCGCATCGCCTCGATCGCCGACCTGCTGGTGCCGGTCAAGACCCTGGTCTACATCGCCGTGACCCTGTACGTGATCGTGCTGCAGTTCGACCACGTACCGGCCATGCTGATGACCATCGTCAAGAGCGCCTTCGGTCTGGACCAAGCCTTCGGTGGCCTGGTCGGCAGCGCGATCATCATGGGTGTGAAGCGCGGCGTGTTCGCCAACGAAGCCGGTCTGGGCAGTGCGCCGAACGTGGCAGCCGTGGCCTCTGTAGAGCACCCGATTGCCCAGGGCGTGGTCCAGGCATTCAGTGTGTTCCTCGATACCTTCGTGATCTGCACCTGCACCGCCTTGCTGATCCTGCTCTCCGGTTTCTACACCCCGGGCTTTGAAGGCGACGGCATTGCCCTGACCCAGAACTCCCTGGCTGCCGTGGTCGGTGACTGGGGCCGCATGTTCATCTCCGTGGCCCTGGCGTTGTTCGTGTTCACCTCGATCATGTACAACTACTACCTGGGCGAGAGCAACCTGCGCTTTTTGGTGGGCAACAACCGCAAGGTACTGATGGGCTATCGCGCTCTGGTGCTGGTGCTGATCTTCTGGGGCTCCATCGAGAACCTGAGCACCGTGTTCGCGTTTGCCGACATCACCATGACCATGCTCGCCTTCGTCAACCTGTTCGCGCTGGCGTTCCTGTTCAAGATCGCCATGCGTATCCTGAACGACTACGACAACCAGCGCGCGGCAGGCATCAAGACCCCGGTGTTCGACTCCAGCCAGTTCCCTGACCTGGACCTGGACCGCAGCGCCTGGCCGGCCAACCCGGTAAAACCCGAGGCCGCTCCATCGGCTGAACTGAACGCCCAAGCCCAGCGCTGAGCGTAGAGAGATGACACGCCGTACGACCTTGGGCATGCTCGGGGCCGTGCGGCGTTTTTCGTTCAGGAGATTTTTCGATGCAACCAGCTAACAACGTCATGGTGCTCTATACCGGCGGCACCATCGGCATGCAGGCCAGTGCCAACGGCCTGGCCCCCGCTTCCGGCTTCGAAGCGCGCATGCGCGAACAGCTCGCCAACCAGCCTGTGCCCGCCTGGCGCTTCGAGGAAATGGCCCCGCTGATCGACAGCGCCAATATGACCCCCGCCTACTGGCAGCGCCTGCGCACCGCGGTGATCGATGCCGTGGACCAGGGCTGCGACGGCGTGCTGATCCTGCATGGCACCGACACCCTGGCCTACAGCGCAGCGGCCATGGCTTTCCAACTGCTGGGCCTGCCGGTGCCGGTGGTGTTCACCGGTTCCATGTTGCCCGCCGGCGTACCCGACAGTGATGCCTGGGAAAACGTCAGCGGCGCCCTGCAGGCATTGGGCGCAGGTTTGGCACCGGGCGTGCACCTGCACTTTCACGGCGCGATGATGGCGCCGACCCGCTGTGCGAAAATCCGCAGCTTCGGCCGCAACCCTTTCGCGGCGTTGAACCGTCAAGGCGGCGTGGCGCATGCCGAGTCCATTCCCCAAGCCCTTGGCTATCGCCAGCCCAAAGCCCTGGCCAACGTCGGCGTGCTGCCGTTGGTACCGGGTATCGGTGCAGCCCAGTTGGACGCGATCATTGCCAGCGGCATCCAGGCGCTGATCCTGGAATGCTTCGGCAGCGGCACCGGCCCCAGTGACAACCCAGCGTTTCTGGCCAGCCTCCAGCGCGCGCAAGAACAGGCCATTGTGGTGGTCGCCATCACCCAATGCCATGAAGGCGGCGTGGAGCTGGATGTGTACGAGGCCGGCAGCCGCCTGCGCGGCGTCGGCGTCCTGTCGGGCGGTGGCATGACCCGCGAAGCCGCATTCGGCAAGCTCAACGCGCTGCTCGGCGCCGGGATCGACATCCCGCAAATCCGCCGCCTGGTGGAACTGGACCTGTGCGGCGAGCTGCGCTGAGCCACAGTCTAAGTAAGCACCACCGTTCCTGGCTGCACGCTTCCTAGCATGGCAACACCCCGGCTTTCTTCTGGGGTCGTTGCCATTCTTTTGCCTGCCAGGACGCACCATGACCACACCTCTTTCAACGTACTCCCATCAAAACCTCACCGACACGCTGGTCACGCAAATGTCCACCGGCCCGGCGTTTCGTGAAGTCGCCGCCACATTGCTGCGTGAGCAACTGCAAGAGCTGTATCCGGACCTGGACCTCGACCCGAACGTGACCATGGTGGGTACCCCAATCTGGGGTATTGAAGAGGGTCATGTCGTACCCATCGACCGCCATTACAAAGCGCTCACCGACATCCTCGCCGTCCAGGCGGTGCTGGCCGTGCCTGCGCTTTATATCGAAGGCGAGCACTTTCTGACCCAACTGCCGATCGTTGAACCGGCAGTGCATTTGCCGGTGCGGATCCTCGACATCGCCCGCCTGATCAATACGCTGGCACCCGTGATGTTGCGTGGTTATCAACAGGCTCAGACGGAGTACTGGAACGCGTCCGAGGCTGACAGCGGCCCGCGCTGGCACGCGCTGGCCGCGACGCTGCGCGATTTCTGGAACATAACGCAGGCGCCCGGCTTGAGCGACGACGATTGCCAGATGGCACGCGAGCTGTATCGCACGCCGGACTTCGCCCAGCGCGGCCTCAATGACTCCCAGGCCGTCAGGGCCTACGTGATTGATATCGACAAAGTCGACGACGCAGGCAAGGCCACTCATCTGGAAGATCACTTGATCAGCGTGTTGATCGGCCGGAGAAATGGCCAAGAGGTGATCCTCACCCATTCCCTGCTTGGCGGCTTCAAGAAATACACCAGCCAGGAAAACCTGGGCGAAGACCTGCCGCACCTGTTGAGTACCGCACTGGGGCGCATCAAAGTGCAGTGGCGCCTGATAGAACCCGATGGCGATTTTTTCGACTACCTGGCCTGCACCTTTATCAGCCTCCAGATCACTGCCATTGGGGGCATCGACTTTTCCGGCCTGCGTGAGCCGGGCGCCTCCCAGCAACGCCTGGCCCAACCGCCAGCGCCTGATGTCACGCCCAGTGAGTCCGACATGCAGCAGTATGTAAACGCCCTTCCCGATTGGTTGACCGAGGCGTCGGCCTCAGACCAGGACGCCTTCTCGCGCCACCTCAAAGACCTCGCGACCCTGCACAGTTTGAGTCGCGGCAAGACCTATCAAGAGGGTATAAGCCCCCTCCAGCAATACACCCTGGACCAGCTTAACGCCGAGATGCTCAAGGACCATCCCGAGGCCTCAACGCGGTGGCTGGGCAGCCTCGACATCGTCGTGCGCAGCCCAGTGTTCTGGGGCTTGTTCCCGGTGCCCGGGCAGATCGACACATCGATATTCAGCGTGACCGAACTGGCGCTGCAAAACCTCATCGCCCTGCCTATGGGGGTCAAGACACTGCGCCAGCGTAGTCGGGAAAAACTGCCTGACTGGTTGACCGTCGACTACCTGGAAAGCCTGATCAGCCGCGTGGACATCGGCAACACTTACCCGGCCCTGATCAAGGCAACACTGCTGGACGACCCGCTGGAGACCGCTCGCCGCCAGTTGCTCTACACCCAGCACTTGCGCATCCAACTGCCGATGCTGGCACTGCAATGCAAGATCCGTGGTGAGGGCGGGATCAATGAACTGGGTTATCGATACATCAACGCATTGATGCAGGCTGTCCCCGCCGACCGTCAGGTGGATGGCCAGATGATCGTCATTCGCCCGCTGGCCTTTGTGCCGACCCGACGGCTGGACACCACGCCGGATGTGGTCGCTAACATGTTCGTGATCGGCCCCCAGAACATGAGCGCCGGCCCTTGCTTGCTCTACCGGCCGCTGCTCGATAACCCACTGTCGCAATTCCCGTCGCCGAACAATTTGATCTACGCCTTGCAACAGTCGACGAGCCTGCGCGAATCGGTCTTGGCCTGGCTGCCCGATAACGCTCGGGATGACTACGCCCAGTTCGTGTTTCCCGGTGATCTACCTTCACCTTGGGTGGCGATCACGTTCGTGGTGGACCCGGTCAAGGGGTGGGCAATGAGCGGGCCGATAAAATTGAGCCAGAACACCATAGACGGCGATCTGTTCACCACGCTGTACAACGCCAACGCCAACGCACTGGTGAGCCTGGCCGACCGGCAATCGGTGTCCAACGCCGAAGCCCGCTGGGCGACGTTCAAGCACATCGGTTGGGCGCTCTTCAACGCAGTCCTGCCGTTTCTCGGGCGCACCGTGGGCACGGCGGTCTGGATCTGGCAGATCATGGACCAAGTGCAACACGTCGAAGACACCCTGTCCCACCCCGAGCAAGAGTCGCCCTGGGTTGCCCTCGCCGACCTGCTGCTGAATATTGGCATGGCCATCACCTTGCACTGCGTCACCCACCGCTCGCCAGGCGTCGCATCGAGAAACAATGCGTTTGCGCCGGTGCGCCCTCGGCCACCCGCCCAGCTAAAACCGGAGATAGTCAGCAAACTCGCAACTATCAGCTCCGATAACCTGGGCCCACACGACCGCCCTCTGCATATCAGTGGCGCAGTCAACCGCACGCCGGTGCGATTGGCCACCGTGCTGGACAGTTTCAAAGTGACCAAACCCGGCACCCTCGACGAGATCAACGACGAGACAGGGCCTCACCAGCATCTGTATCGCAGTGGTGCGCACTGGTATGCCCCGGTGGGCGAGCGCTGGTTCCAGGTGCTGGTGGATGAAAACGATACCGTCTTGATCGTCGACCCCGCCCGTCCCGAGCGCACCGGTCCGCCGTTGGTCCACAACAGCAAGGGCCAGTGGTTTGTCGATACGCGTCTGCGCCTGCGAGGGGGTGGCCCCAAGGTCATCAACAGAAGGGCGCTAGCGCTCGCCAAAAAAAGGGCCAGCGAACTGCGCAACGAACTGGATGAATTTGAGCGTCGCAAAGCCACTGCACAAGAGGGATTGGAACGTGCTCGCCGTGAATACGACGAAGCCCCTGCACAATCGATCGAGACCTTGCGCAAAGCCTACATCCAGGCCCTGGAGAACCAGCGCACGGACTACGAGTCGGCACTTCAAAAACTCAAAGAGCTAAACGTTCTTGACCCCAGGGCCACCTACGCGCCAAATGCCCTCAATTACATTAAGGCGCAGACCAAACTGACCCAAGAGGCAATACGAGACATTACCTCCCGCTTCACCCCCAAGTGGAGAACCGTGCAGGAACTACTGCAAAGCCAGGCCGAATTACCGCAAACGCGTGATATTGAAGTGTTTCGTGAGACGCACACGCTGACCAACGAGTTGCTTGCCCAGATCCAATATATGGATGGCCGGTTCATGGAGCTCAAACGTTTGGGTAAAGTCGGTTCGTTGCACTTGGTGGATCAGCAGGCAAAGATGCCCGTCTACACCTCCAATAGCCTCAAGGCTTTTCGCGTAACACTCAGCCGCAACCTGTGCCTGCGTGCAGAGACCCTCGACACTGCTCAGGACGCCTGGGCGCAGATTGACCAAATCATCAACACGGCCGATATCGCAATCCAGTGCCTGCACGACACCCTGGCAGAGATAAGCGAACGGCGTCTGGATGAGCGGATTGATAGCCTGAGCAGCTTGATCGAGCAGTTTCAGATGCTGGATGAACGCTTGCAGGATTTCCACGTGGAGTACTCCGAACAAGCCCTCACCAATCCGCTGCTTGAGTTACGCAGGGAGCTCACCGACTTCCAGCGGCTCGCCACCCGTAACCTCGGTGAGCTCAGTATCGAAAGAACGGCTGTCAGAAGCCGCCCCACTCCGCCTTCATCCCCGCTTCGCCCTCAAAAGAGGTTTATTTACACCCGCTTCAACGGCCTGTTGATTGGCGAGCCGCGCTTGTCGGATGTCGGTCTGGACACTGGCATTGTGGATATTCGCTCACCAACGACCAATCAAATCCTCGCGACCTACCATGAGAAAACTGAGGGTGTGTGGGTTTTACGCATAAAGACCCCGCCGCCCTCGGCTGAATCCATTGCCGTGGACGTACAAACCAGTATCGATCAGGGCCAGGCCTTGCTCGATGAATTGCCGGTGTTTCTCGCAAGGGCTCGCGCTCAAGCTCTGTTCTCAGACCGAGCGCCCTTCGGCATCGAATACCTGTATCACCAGCATGCTCTGAAACTGGAACACGCCAGCAATACAATCGAACACGCTCTGACGCAACAAAACATCACCGAAAGCTCTGGGCACTACGCCTCCGCCAGTAAGGTGAACGCGGCCCTCGATACCGCGCTGAAGGATCTCTACCAACAGAGCAATCAGCTGGTACAGCGCAGGCTCAAACTGCATCCGCCGACTGTGACCGGCGTCCAATGGCTGGAACGGCACAAGGCAATCACCATCAAAAAAGAAACCGTGAAACGCCGCATGATCCCAGGCAACCCGAAAGACTTCCTGGATGAGTACAGCATCACTGACCGCTCCAACGGGACAGTGCTGTGGTACGCACACTTTCACTACAGCGCCGACTGGACATCGGACAACGCTTATCAGTCTGCCCGCTTGGTAACCCCGACAGAGCAACGTGCGGGTAACACCAGCGTTATGCCGCCAAACTTGACCCGGGCGGAAACGGTGGCGTTCTATCGCAGTGAGATCAGTGTGGCGCAGGCCCACATGCTGTTTTTCCAGAAATCGACGCCCAAATCCGTCAGTTGATCAATACCAGGGGACGGCATGCAACTTGCTGCCCCTCAGCCACACTCTGGCACCGGCTTCCCATGCTGCATTCACACCTGACCACCCTCAATGCGGTGTCCCTGGTCCTGGCCACGTTCCAGGACCAGGGCACGGCAAGCGATGTATTACTGGCCGGCAGCGGTATCGGAACCGCCGATCTGCGCCACGCAGACACGCGCATCACCACCTGCCAGGAAATGCGCGTATGCGCCAATGCCGTGGCCCTGCGCCAAGACATCGGCCTGGAACTGGGCCAGCGCATGCATGTGTCCGGCTACGGTTTGCTCGGCTATGCCCTACTCACCAGTGCCACCTTAGGTGACGCTTTGCGCCTGGCACTACGCTACCCGGCGCTGTTGGGAACACTCTTCGAGCTGAGCCTGGTGGACGATGGCGAACAGATCTGGCTGACCGCTGGCGACTATCGGGAGAACCCGGCATTGGCAGCGTTCAACGTGGAGTTCTGCCTGGTGTCGCTTAAGGTCATCTGCGATGACTTGCTGGGTCGCGCCTTGCCGTTGCGTGAGGCGCGCTTCGACTACCCAGCGCCGGATTACCACGCTCGTTATGCCGAGCGTTTCGGCTGCCCATTGCACTTTGCCGCCCAGGCCAACGGGTTTGCCTTCGACCAGGCATGGCTTAAGCAACCGCTGCCGCTGGCAGACGCCATCACCCACCGCGCCATGGCCGAGCGCTGCCGTAAACAGAACTCCGAATTCACCGGGCGCCAGGCCTGGCTCAACCGCGTGCGCCAATTGTTGGCCGATCAACTGCACGCCGCGCCCGGCCTTGATGGCTTGGCGGCACAGATGAACTGCTCGGCGCGTACCCTGCGGCGGCACTTGCAGGCCCTGGGATGCAGCTACCAGCAATTGCTCGACGAGCTGCGCTTTGAGCAAGCCAAGCAATGGCTGGCGCAAGATCAGATGCCGATCCATCAGATTGCCGAGCAACTGGGCTTTAGCGAAACCGCGAGCTTTCGCCATGCGTTTGTGCGCTGGAGTGGTGTAGCGCCCAGCCTGATGCGCCATTAATGGGCGAATTATGGTCAGCGTTTTTGGCCACATTTATCCCCTTCTGGCCGCTCCTGCCGTTCTCATGATTGCTGCGTGACGCAACACTGCAAGGCACAACAACGAGCCTGCGGGGAGTACCCATGCTGACGATCTACTCCGACGACCACCACCTGCACCACGGACGCTGCGAACTGATGGACGGGCAACTGATGCCCTGTTTCGAAATGCCCTCCCGCGCCGACCACGTGCTGCAACGGGTCAAGGACCGCGAGCTGGGCCCGGTACTGGCGCCGCAGGACTTTGGCCTGGCGCCCCTGCAACGCATACACAGCCGCGACTACCTGGATTTTTTCAAAGGTGCCTGGGCACGCTGGAGCGAATTTGGCCAGGACGGCGACCTGCTGCCCTACACCTGGCCCGCCCGCACCCTGCGCCGGGTGTTGCCCACCAGCCTGCATGGGCAACTGGGGTATTACAGCTTCGACGGTGGCGCCCCCATCACCGTCGGCACCTGGCAAGCGGCCTATAGCGCGGCCCAGGTCGCGTTGACCGCGCAACAGGCGATCCAGCAAGGCGCCCACAGCGCCTTCGCCCTTTGCCGACCACCGGGGCACCACGCCGCCAGTGACTTGATGGGGGGTTATTGCTACCTGAACAATGCCGCGATTGCCGCCCAGGCATTTCTCGACCAGGGCCGGCAGAAGGTCGCGATCCTGGATGTGGATTACCACCACGGCAACGGTACCCAGTCGATTTTCTATGAGCGCAGCGATGTGCTCTTTACCTCGATCCATGGCCACCCCGAGGCGGAGTTTCCGTTTTTCCTGGGGTATGCCGATGAGCGGGGAGAGGGTGCCGGTGAAGGCTTCAACTTCAACTACCCGTTGCCGGCCGGCTCGGGCTGGGACATCTGGAGCGCGGCACTGGACGCGGCCTGCGATGAGATCGAGGACTACAGCGCCGACATCATCGTGGTATCCCTGGGCGTCGACACGTTCAAGCACGACCCCATCTCCCAATTCAAGCTCGACAGCCCGGACTACCTGGCCATGGGCCGCCGCATCGCACGCCTGGGCAAGCCCACGCTGTTCGTGATGGAAGGTGGCTACGCGGTGGCAGAAATCGGCATCAACGCCGTCAACGTCCTCGAAGGTTTCGAACAACAAGGAGCTACCCGATGAAGATGCTCACCTCCCTGGCCCTGTGCATCGCCGTGTTGAGCGGCACGGTGCATGGCGAAGAAAAAACCCTCAAGGTCTACAACTGGTTCGACTACATCACCCCCAAGGCGCTGGAAGACTTCAAGGCGCAGAACACCAGCGTCAAGCTGGTGTATGACATCTTCGACACCAACGAAGCCCTGGAGGCCAAGCTGCTCACAGGCAACTCCGGCTATGACGTGGTGGTGCCGTCCAACGTGTTCCTGGCCAAGCAGATCGAGGCCGGCGTGTTCCAGCCCCTGGACCGCAGCCAATTGCCCAACTGGAACCACCTGGACCCCAAACTGATGAAGTTGATCGAGGCCAACGACCCCGGCAACAAGTTCGCCGTGCCCTACATGTACGGCACCATCCTGATCGGCTTCAACCCGGCCAAGGTCAAGGCCGCCCTGGGGGATAACGCGCCGGTGGACAGCTGGGACCTGATCTTCAAGCAAGAGAACATCAGCAAGCTCAAGCAGTGCGGCGTGGCCCTGCTGGACTCGCCGTCGGAGATCCTGCCCCTGGCCCTGCAACACCTGGGCCTGGACCCCAACAGCAACAACCCCAAGGACTATGAAAAAGCCGAGGCGCTGTTGCTGAAGATCCGCCCCTACATCACCTACTTCCATTCCTCCAAGTACATGGCCGATATTGCCAACGGCGACATCTGCGTGGCCGTGGGTTACTCGGGCAGCTTCTCCCAAGCCGCCAACCGTGCCAAGGAAGCCAAGAACGGCGTAACCGTGGACATGCGCCTGCCTAAAGAAGGCGCGCCGATCTGGTTCGACATGCTCGCCATCCCCAAAGGCGCTCAGAACCCGCAGGACGCCTACACCTTCATCAACTACCTGTTGCAGCCCCAGGTCATTGCGCCCATCAGTGATTTTGTCGGCTACCCTAACCCCAACAAGGACGCCACCCTGCAAGTCGACCCGGCGATCCGCAACAATCCCAACCTGTACCCCACCGACGCGGCCATGGCCACGCTCTATACCTTGAAGCCACTGGACAGCAAAGCCGAGCGCGCCAGAACGCGGGCCTGGACCAGGATCAAGTCCGGCACCTGATCGCAACGCCCGCTCCCGCCAGGGAGCGGGCCCCGGTACTTATCTACCGTCTACGCAGCACCCTCAGTGATTACTTTGCGGCTCCACAGCCCGAACGGGCTGGTGACCGACAAGGAGCTGAATGTGCCCAACGACGCCCCCAACCACAGCAATAACAACCGCCCCTCTACCAGCTATGGCCTGCTGACCCAGTTGACCACTGGCCCGACCACTCGAGAGGTCGCCAGCACCCTGCTGAAGACGGCGCTCAGCGAGCAATACCCTACGCTCAACCTCAACCCGGACCTGGCGATGCTCGTAACGCCACGCTGGCGAGCCAACAAGGAGGTGGTCGAGCCACTTGAACCACTGAGCGAATCCCTCACCAGCATCCTGGCCCGCCAGGCGCTGGGACGTGAACCGGTCACCTACCTGGAAGGCGAACACTTCCTGACCCTACAACCCAACACCACACCCTCCGTACACCTACCCGTACAGATCGACGCCATAGGCCGCCTGATCAACGAACTCGCCTTACTGCTGTACAGCGCGTTCCAGGAGCAACAACTGGATTACTGGAACGCGTCCTACAACAGCACCGGCATTCGCTGGCAAGTGTTTTCCAGCGCCTTGCGCAAAATATGGAATGTGACCCAGGTGCAAGGCTGGGATGAAGAAGACTGCGCCATGGCCCGCACGCTGTACCACTCCCCCGACCTGGCCATGCGGGCGGACAAGGACCGCTATCAGAGCCACGCCTACCTGATGGATGTAGACCTGCAAGGGCCCACCCACCAACAACACGTAGGCCTGTTGGATATGGCCATATTGGTGGGCACCCATCAGCAACGCACGATCATCCTCACCTACTCGCTGATCGCCGGATACGAGCGCTTCGACTCCATGGAGCAACTGTCGGACAGCCTGCTCTACAAGCTGAGCAACGTGCGCCCGGATGCCGAGGTGAAATGGCGGCTGTACGAGCCCCGCGGCAACTTCTTCGACAGCCAGGCGTGCGCCCTGATCGCCCTGCAAATCGACGCCATCGGCACGCTGGACAAGGACGCCGCCGACAACCGGGCCGAACTGTCTCGACATCGCCCGGCTGTCGCCCGGATCATGCCCAGCATCGAAGACCTGAGCGACCACCGGTTGTCGAATATCCGGGAGATCCACCAACGTTTGCCTGCCTGGATGATCGCGGCCTCGGACCTGGATATGGCCGCCTACAGCCGCCTCATGATCGACCTGGCCCAATTGCATACCCATTATCGCGGGCGCACCTTCAACGACGACATTGCACCGATCCGCGATTACGCTCGTGAGCAACTGCAAGACCGGATCAAGACGCATCCTAAGGGCGCGATGCTGAATGTGGACAAGATCCAGATCGTGATTCAGAGCCCGGTGATCTGGGGCACCTTCGTGGTCCCCGGGGGTGAGGAAATCACTCGTCGCAGCCTGATTGACCTGGCCCTGGACAACCTCACAGGCCTACCCACCGGCGTATCGAGTGTGATCTACAACGGTAACGACGCTCCCGACTGGCTGACTTTTGACTACTTGAAGGGAGTGATCGAAAGCCTGGATATCGGGGCAAACTACCCAGCCCTGATCCGCCAGAAGTTGCTGGATGCCCCCCTGGAGTCCAACCGCCGCCAGGCGCTGTACACCTCGCACCTGCGCCTGCAGCTACCCTTGTTGGCGTTGCAATTGAAAATGCAGCGGCGCAACGGGCTGGATGAGCGCGGTTTTTTGTATGTCGCTGCGGCAGTGCAGGCCGAAGCGTATGAGCGCCACGTCGACGGGCAACCCGCCGTGATCCGCCCCCTCGCCTTCTCCCCCGCCCTGCGGCCCGGCCACCGCGAGGACGTGGTTGCCAATATGTTCGTCATCGGCCCCCAGGACCACACCGCAGGCCCCTGCGTGCTCTATCGGCCCTTGCTGCAGCCGATGCTGCTGCAGTTTCCCTCTCGACAAAACCTGCTCTATGCCATCAAGCATGATTGTGCGTTGCGTGAGTCCGTGCTGGCCTGGCTCCCCGAAGCAGAACGTTTCAATTATGGCCAGTACGTATTCCCCGGCACCCTGCCATCGCCATGGATCGCTGTGCGCGCACTGGTCGAGCCGGCGACCCTGGTGTACATGAGCGGGCCGATTGGCCTCGGTGACGAAGTCCTGCTCGGCGATCCACTGGCGACATTGTTCACCAGCAATGCCAACGCGCTGATCGAACTGGCGACCCGGCAATCGGTTTCCAACGCGCAAAAACGCTGGGCCACCCTTCGCCACGCAGGCTGGCAGATTTTTAACGGCGCCCTGCCATTCCTTGGACGCACTGTCGGTATCGCCGTGTGGATCTGGCAGATCATGGACGACCTCCAGGAAGCCGAGCAGTTGGTCGACACCCCCGAAGCCCATGCCCCCTGGACAGCACTGGTGGATATGTTCCTCAACCTGGGCATGGCCCTGGCCCTGCATGTCGCGTTGCGCCATCCCACTCGCGAAGTCATTCCCGAGTCCCTTGAGCCGCTGGCAGAACCCAAGCTCGAGCTCGACCTGGGTGAAATCACCAAAGAAGAACCCGCCCCAGCGATCGAACAGGTTTCGGTGACTCGTCAACCCGAC
Organism: Pseudomonas sp. RP-B7; assembly: GCF_059803535.1. Classification (NCBI taxonomy): domain Bacteria; kingdom Pseudomonadati; phylum Pseudomonadota; class Gammaproteobacteria; order Pseudomonadales; family Pseudomonadaceae; genus Pseudomonas; species Pseudomonas sp. RP-B7. The sequence continues at coordinate 33,082 of NZ_JAPFHC010000006.1, read as the reverse complement.
GTTTCCGAACGCGAACTGCCCCCCTTGCACCAAGGCCCGCTGAACGCCAGTGGCGCCTTGCTGCGCACCCCCTCTAGCCTTGGCGCGACGCTGGACAGCTTTGCCACCCCCCAACCCGAAGGGTTGGGGGCGCCCAGCAAAACCGCCGGGGCACATATGCACCTCTATCCCCACGGCGATAAATGGTACGCACCCGTTGCACAGCGTTGGTTCGAAGTCACGCTGGACGCCAACGACAACGTGATGATCATTGATCCGCAAAAAAACACTCGTACCGGCCCCCTGCTGATTTGCAACCTGGCCGGGCAGTGGTTTGTCGACACGCGCCTGCGCCTGCGCGGCGGCGGGTTCAGAAACCGGCGGCGGGCCGCCCAGGAGCAGAAGCCCTCGCGGATCCAGACCCTGCGCAGAGAACTCAGCGCGTTCAACGCCGATGAGGATCGCGTTCAGGCTCAATTGTCCGCCGCACTGTTGGCGATAGGCACTGAGCCGGGCCCTTCCACCGACCTGCGCCGCGAAGCCTTTATCAGCCAGGTGGATGAACGCCTGGAGGCCTACGATGTGCCGATCCGCCAGCTTCGGAGCCTGGGCATCATCGACAGCGTGCCCAACTATCAGAGTGCGATGGTGGACTACCTGAACAAGCAGTTGATACTGACACGCACCGCCGTAGAGGAGCGCCTGGGACCGTTCCGCGACCTGCTGGAAACCACCGTGGAGGCATTGGAATCCAACCTGCCTGCCGACCCGCAGACCCAAGCCGCGTACGCGCAGACCATGTCGGACATGACCGTAGAGATGATTCGACGCATGCAGTACATCGAGACGCGCTTTCGCGAACTGGACGGCCTCGGGGCGGCGGGCGCCCGGGTCATCCAGAGCACCATGCGGGCGTTGCCGAACATTCGAGTCACCGACCTCAAGGCCCTGCAAATCACCATAGGCCGCTACTTGTGCAGCGCTATTACAGCGGGTGATGGGCAGGACGTTGCCCGTGGCCGGCTCAATGTCATCGTCGACGCCGTGGACCTCAGCGTGCAGAGCTTCATCGAGGTGCTCGACAAGATCAACGGTAGCCCGCTGGAGCAGCGCATTGAAGTCTTGAACAGCCTGGTCGAGCAGTTCACGCTCGGCGACCAGCGCCTGCTCGATCTGCATGCCGATTACCCGGAACACCTGCTGCGCGAGCCACTGGAAACCCTGCGCCAGTATATCGACGACTTCAATCAGCGGGCCATCCAAGACCTGGTAAAACTGCTGCGCGAAAGAAGGTCCCAGGAACCCAAGCCCGGGCCATCCAAGCCGCCAACCACGCCACAGCGCAAAATCATCAAGACCCGCTTCCAGGGTGTCGTGGTGGGCGAACCCCGCGAATCCGACAGTAGCCTGGTGGACGTCAAGGCGCCGATGACCGGTAAGATCATCGCCACCTTCCACGAGAAAACGCCAGGGGTGTGGGTTGAACGCGTAGCCCCGGTAGTGCTCCCGCCAACGCCGAAAAAGGTCGACCTGGACACAAGCGTCAACGCCGGCCAGAGCCTGCTGGAGGAGGAGGCGGCGACGACCCGGCGCATCCTTGGGCACTCCCGCAAAGCCGGACGGCTGCCGGTGGAGATTGAAGAAATGTTCAGCCAATACGCCACGCGCCTGGCACACGCCGCCAGCGAAGTAGAAACGGCACTGACCCAACTCAACCTGACCGGAATCGACCGCCCCCTTGTCGCCACCCTCAGCAAAAACCTCGCCGACGCCTCCACACGGCTGTTTGAACTGGGCAAAAACACCCGCATCAGCATGATCAAGCAGCAACCCCCTACCGCTACACGCCTGGAGTGGCTGCACAACGACGGGCAGGTGGCCATCAAACAAGTCGGCGCCCGTCGCCGCCTCAAGGGCCCGGGCAAGGACTACCTCGACGAATACGAAATACGCGATGCCCAGGACAATACAGTGCTGTGGTACGCACACTTTCATTACCCTTCGCCCCAGGCGGCTGTTGAAGCGTTCAGCGCCGCACACCTCAAGACCCGGGACCAACAGAAACTCGGCGGCGCCTTTGAGCGCAAGGGGGCCAGTGACCGTGACCAGATTGCGATTTATCGCAGTGAGATCAGCCCGGCATTGGCCAGGTCACTGTTTTTCCGAGGTTGAAGCCTGCCACGCCACCGTCAGACGCGCCAACGCCTGGGCGATGGCTGGCTCGGGCACGGCGGCAAACCCCAACACCAGGCCTGCGCGCTGGTCCACGGGGGTTGTGGATTGCGCCAGCCAGTAAGTGCTCAAGCCGTTGACTTCGACCTCTGCGGCCCTGGCCTGCTCAAGCAATTGCTGCTCGCGCGCCAGGCTGTCCACCCGCACCGTCAGGTGCAGCCCGGCCGCGACACCCGGTAACTGACCGACACCCGCCAGGCCGCTCGGCCAACCGGCGAGCAAGGCGTTGCGTCGGCTCAAGGCCGCACGCCGCATGCGCCGGATATGCCGCTGGAAATGCCCGGCGGCCATGAATTCGGCCATCACTGCCTGGGTACTCACCTCTGAGTGACGCATATCCACCGCACGGCGGCGGGAGAAGGCATCCACCAGCCCCGGCGGCAATACCAGATAGCCCAGGCGCAACGCGGGGAACGCGACTTTGCCGAAGGTGCCGACATAAAGCACGCGGCCGCTGCGATCCAGGGCCGCCAAGGGTGACAGGGGCGCACCGCTGTAGCGGTACTCACCGTCGTAGTCGTCTTCGATGATCCAGCCACCCGCGCGCTCGGCCCAGGCCAGCAACTCCAGGCGTCGCGCCAGGCTCATGACCACGCCCAGCGGGTATTGGTGGGACGGCGTGACATACGCCACACGGCAGTCATCCAGGCTATTGAGTACCTGGCAGTCGATCCCCTCAGCGTCGACCTGCACGCCGTGCAAGCGCCCGCCCGCCAGCGCGAACGCATGGCCTGCGGCGCGGTAACCAGGGTTTTCCACCGCAACCCCGTCGCCGGGCTCCACCAGCAACTGTGCACAAAGGCTAATCGCCTGCTGCGCACCACTGGTGATCACAATTTGTTCAGCACTGCACTGCATACCCCGAGAGCTGAGCAGGTAAGCGGCGATCAAACCGCGCAGGCGTGCATCACCCGCCGGGTCGCCGTAGCACAGTTGCTCCAGGTCCGGTTTGCGCCAGAAAGCCCCATTCAGCTTGGCCCATACGTCAAACGGAAACAGATCGAACGCCGGTACACCCACGCGAAAAGCCCGTGGCGGACCCACCGGTGGTTGCGGCAAATGGTTGTTTTCCACGCGCCCCAATGCAGCTCTGTGGATAACTTCCGTGGAGGAATTGACCGGCAGATCCAGCCAATTTGTGGATAAGGCTGGGGATAAGCCTGTGCGTAACCCTGTGGATACTTTTGTGGATAATTTTCCCGCGCCGGGCAGTTGCGCCACATAAGTGCCATCGCCGACCCGGCTTTCGATAAACCCTTCGGCGTACAGCTGATCGTAGGCACGCACCACGCTGTTGCGCGAGATCGACAGCGCCGCCGCCAAATCACGACTGGCGGGCAAGCGCGTGCCACTGACCAGACGCCCGTCCAACACCCGTTGGCGCAGGGCTTCGTAGAGTTGGCGGGCCAGCCCCTGGCGACGATCCAGTTCGATACCGGCGGGATTGAACGACATTGGCGGCATATTGGACCTATGAAATTGGCCTTAGATGGCTCTTACAACGAACCATTAGCCTGCCTAGGATGGGCGCATTCGCCAAGGAAATTTTCCATGTACACACCCCGCGCCTTTGCCCTCGACGATTTGCCCGAACTGCATCAGTTGATCCAGCACACACGCCTGGCGCAGTTGGTGACGTTTGGCGAACAAGGCCTGCTGGCCAGCCATTTACCGCTGCTGCTCAACCCCGATGAAGGCCCGAACGGCACGCTCTACGGGCACTTGGCCAAGGCCAATCCACAGTGGCGGGACTTGCAGAACGGCCGCGAAGCTTTGCTGATCTTTGCCGGCGCCGAGGCCTATGTCAGCCCGGCGTTTTACCCGTCCAAGGCTGAGCACGGCAAAGTCGTGCCCACCTGGAACTACATCGCCGTGCACGCCTACGGTACTGCCGACGTGTTCAGCGATGCCGAGCGGCTGCTTGGGGTGGTCAGTGCGCTGACCGATCGCCATGAAACCGGTCGCACCCAGCCGTGGAAAGTCAGCGATGCCCCGGCCGACTACATTGACGGCATGCTCAAGGCTATCGTCGGCTTCGCCCTGCCCATCGAGCGCCTGATCGGCAAGCGCAAACTCAGCCAGAACCGCAGCCCGGCCGACGTCGCCGGGGTCCGCGAAGGCCTGGCTGCCAGCACCGATGTGCGCGACCAGAGCCTCGCCCGCTATATTCCCCAAGGAGTTGCAGAATGAGTTCGATCGAGATCCGCCAGGTGACCGCCGCCGACCACACCGCCTGGCTGCCGCTGTGGCAGACGTACCTGAAGTTCTACAACATCGAACTGCCGGACGCCGTCAGCCAAAGTACCTGGCAACGCCTGATCGACCCAAGCGAGCCGACCCATTCGGCGCTGGCCTGGCAGGATGGCAAGGCGGTGGGCATGGTCAATTTCATCTACCACCGTTCCAACTGGAGCATCGAGAATGCCTGCTACCTGCAAGACCTGCTGGTGGACCCGGCCCAACGCGGCACCGGTGTCGGCCGCAAGCTGATCGAATTCGTCTACACCACCGCCAGGGCCGATGGCTGTTGCAAGGTGCACTGGCTGACTCACGAGACCAACGCCACGGCGATCCAGTTGTACGAACGCATCGCCGAACGCCCCGGTTTCATCCAATTTCGCAAAGGTCTTTAAGGAGCGCAGCATGTCCACTTCCCTCGCCGACTGGAAAGGCGCACCCGCCCCCACCGTGCAACTGCTTGAAGGGCGCTTTATCCGCCTGGAAAAACTCGACCCGGCGCGCCATGCCGAGCAGTTGTGGCAAGCCCTCGAAGGCCCCGGCGCCGATCCCAAGCTGTGGGACTACCTGCCTTACGGCCCTTTCCCGGAGCGCAGCGCGTTCAACGACTGGCTCAACAACCACGCGACCCACAGCGACCCGTACTTTTTCAGCGTGGTCGACCGCGCGACCGGCCAGGTGCAAGGCATTCTCAGCCTGATGTCCATCGTGCCGGCCCAGGGCCGCATCGAGATCGGCCACGTCACCTTTGGCGCGCCGATGCAGCGCTCGCCAAAAAGCACCGAGGCGGTGTATTTGCTGGCCAAATATGCGTTCGAGCAGGGTTATCGTCGCTTGGAGTGGAAGTGCAACAACGGCAATGCCCGCTCCAAATATGCGGCTGAGCGCTTGGGCTTCAGCTTTGAGGGGGTGTTCCGCCAGCATATGGTGGTCAAGGGGCAGAACCGGGATACGGCGTGGTATTCGATCATTGACTCGCAATGGCCGCAGATCGGGGCGGGGTTCGAGCAGTGGTTGTCGGAAGAAAACCAGTCAGGCTCGGGCCAACTGAAGTCCCTGGCTGAATGCCGAAGCCCAGGCAGCGCATAACCCCTGTGGGAGGATCTATGGTTGAGGGGCAGCATATCCGCCAGCAGTGCCGCCGCCTTCGCAGCCTCGCTAGAGCTCGACAACTCCCACAAGGGATTGGCAGTGCCCGGACAATCTCCAGCCAAACGCTGACCGCCCAGCAACCCCAATCAACTGTGGGAGCGGGCTTGCCCGCGAAAGCGGTAGTTCAGGCAACCTCTCTGCCAGCAGTACCGCCGCCTTCGCAGCCTCGCTAAAGCTCGGCAGCTCCCACAGGAGATTGGCAATGCCCGGGCGATCTCCAGCCGAACGCTGACCGCCCAGCAACCCCAATCAACTGTGGGAGCGGGCTTGCCCGCGAAAGCGGTGGTTCAGACAACACCTCTACCAACAGTGCCGCCGCCTTCGCAGCCTCGCTAAAGCTCGGCAGCTCCCACAGGAGATTGGCAATGCCTGGGCGATCTCCAGCCGAACGCCTACTGCCCATCAACATCGCTCCCACACAAGCCTGCTCCCACCTGTTGACGTGTGTGGGTTCTATTACCCCAGCTTCTGCGCCAACACCGCGATATGCTCCGGCCCAATCCCGCAGCAACCACCCAGGTGGCTGGCACCGCGGGCCTGCCAATCGGCCGCCCAGTGCAAGTAACCCGGTGGATCAAGGTCTTCGCGCAGCGGGTCCAGGCCATCGTTGGCCGTGGCTTCTTTCGGCTGCGGAGGAAAGGCGTTGGCGTAGGCCCCCACCTGAATCTGCACGCCCAGGCGTGCGAAAGTCTGGCGAGCGGCGTCGATGGCGTCGCCAATCACTTCCGGCTGGCTGCAGTTGAACAGCAGCACCTCAACCCCCAACTGCGCAGCGGCCTCTGCCGCTTGCGCCACCGGCTCGCCGGAGCGCAGGCGCGGCACGTCATCGGTGTCTTCATCCTTCAAGGTAAACGACAGCCAGAACGGTTTGCCGTCCTTTGGCAGCCCGGCCTGGATGGCGCGTGCTTCGGCGATCGAGCTTTGGGTTTCCGCCAGCCACAGGTCGACAAAGGGCGCGAGGCCCTGCACCAGCGGCGTCAGCAATTCAGACACGCGCTGCGGTTCGAACAGGTCGGGACGATATGAACCAAACAGCGGCGGCAGCGAGCCGGCCACACGCACAGCCTTGCCGGATGCCTCCACGGCACGTCGTGCCAATTCACCCGCCAGCGCCGCCAGGGCCTGGCCCTCGGCGGCGAAGCGCGCCTCGCCGATATGGAACGGCACCACCGCGTAGCTGTTGCTGGTGATGACGTTGGCGCCGCTCTGGATATAAGCCGCATGCACCGCCTCAACCGCTTGTGGCGCTTCGCTCAAGGCCAAGGCTGACCACTCCGGCTGCCGGAACGGCGCGCCACGGCGTTGCAGTTCACGGCCCATGCCGCCATCGAGTATTACTGTTGTTGTGGCCATATGCTTTTTACTCATAAGCTTATGAAAATAACTCACTATGAGAGTCGTTCTTATAACTATTTAATACGTTCAATTCCGCTCATAACAACTCTTTTTTACTCAGGTGTCCTCCGTGAAACTAAAACCGCTGCTGGCCTTGGGCCTGACGATTCTGGCTGCTTCCACTCAAGCCTTCGGCGGCGTCACGCTGGATCGGGTCGAGAAAAACAAAGAACTGGTCGGCGTGCTGATGGAAAGCTACCCGCCGTTCTCGTTTCTGAACGAGCAAAACCAGCTCGATGGCTTCGACGTCGACGTCGCCAAAGCCGTGGCACAAAAGCTCGGCGTGAAGCTGCGCCTGGAAACTCCGTCCTGGGACGTGATCGCCGCCGGCCGCTGGAGCGGGCGCTACGACATCTGCATCTGCTCCATGACCCCGAGCAAGGCCCGCGCCGAAGTGTTCGACTTCCCCGTGGAATACTACGCGTCGCCAGCAGTGATCGTGGTCAACGCCACGGATGATCGCATCCATAGCGCCAAGGATCTGAGCGGCAAGAAAGTCGGCCTCACCAGCGCCTCCAGCTACGAGAGCTACCTGAACAAGAACCTGGTGATCGAAGGTGCCGAGGATACCCAGTTGCAGTACCCGTTCGACAACGTCGAAATCGCCCCCTACGACACCGACAACGTGGCCTTCCAGGACCTCGGCCTGGGTGCCGGCAAGCGCCTGGATGCGATCCTCACCAACCTGGTCACCGCCCAGCCGCGCCTGACCGAAGACAAGCGCTTCAAGCTGGCCGGCGAGCCGCTGTATTCGGAGCCCAACTCGGTGGCCATCGAAAAAGGCGACCCGCAGTGGGACAGCAAGGTGCGTGAGGTCTTCGCCCAGTTGAAACAGGACGGCACCCTGAGCAAGCTGTCGCAAAAATGGATCGGCGCCGACATCAGCCAATGACAGCGTTCCCGACACCTCCCAAGCCACCAGTGAGTGCATCGCGGGTGCAGCGGCTGTTTGGCTTTCGCACCCGCCTGTACCTCACCTGGGCTGCGCTGCTGTGCCTGTTTGCCAGCTTCTTCCTGAGCTTTGACCTGAAGTTCTCGATCATCCTCGACAAGCTGCCCAACCTTGTCGGTGTGCACCTGGCGCCCAACGGCTTCCTGCAAGGCGCGGCGTTGACGCTGTTTTTATGCCTGTGCTCGATCGCAATTTCGTCGGTGCTGGGCTTTGTCACCGCACTGGGGCGCTTGTCGAAAAGCGCCGTGGCCTTCGGTATCGCGAGCTTCTACGCCTCGTTTTTTCGCGGCACGCCGCTGCTGATCCAGATCCTGCTGATCTACCTCGGCCTGCCCCAACTGGGCCTGGTGCCAGGCGCGATCGTCGCCGGGATCATCGCGTTGTCGCTGAACTACGGCGCTTACCTGAGCGAAATCTTCCGCGCCGGCATCCTCGGCGTCGCCCACGGCCAACGCGAAGCCGCCCTGGCCCTGGGCATGCGCGACAGTGCGATCTTCTGGCACGTGACCCTGCCCCAGGCCATGCGCACCATCATCCCGCCAGCGACCAACCAGTTCATCTCGATGCTCAAGGACTCATCGCTGATCTCGGTGATGGGCGTGTGGGAAGTGATGTTCCTGGCGCAGTCCTATGGACGGTCGAGTTATCGCTATATCGAGATGCTGACCACCGCTGCGATTATCTACTGGGTGCTGTCGCTGGGCCTGGAACTGATCCAGGCGCGGATGGAACGGCATTACGGCAAGGGGTATGTGCGCCGTAGCTGATGCTCAGCTGTAGTGACGGCGCAGTTTGACCACGCCCATTTGCACACCGGGCAACTGCAATAAAATGCAGGTAAATGACGGCTGTGCGATTTTGTACGCAATAAAATGCAGACCCTACTTGAACGCGTGCCAATAGAGACAACTCCCGCAAACCGGCAGCCCTTGCCCTGACAGTTATCCCCCCGCCATCTCGCTAAATTCCCGGCCTCATCCACAAGAGGTCGGGAACTCATGCCCATAACCCCCCGCAGAATCGCATTTTTCATCAGCCTTGCGGTTGCCGCCAGCCTTCCCCATGCGCAAGCACGGGGCGACATCGAATACATGCCCTATTGGGTTCACCCTTACGACGCACTGGATGACGAATGGGCGTATGAACCGACAATCGAAGCCGCGCCCATCGACGGCTATTTCACCCGGCAAGCCACCACGTACAACGGCTTGCAGGTCGCGAAAGTGCTAGAGCCCGCAGTGGTTCGCCTGCTGGAATCCGGCCAACTGACCTCCGAGCAACTCAAGGCCTTGCAAACACTCAACGCCGAACTTGCGCAGCAACCGAATGGCTTTGGCGCGGCCCTCGAACAGTTGGCCGGTAGCCAGAATGCCAACCTGGCGGCTGCAATACAGAGCACCACCCAGCAGCTCGGCAGCCGCGTGCTCTCGGCCTTGCGCGAACTGCCCACCGACACCGACGGTCACTTCTGGGTCAAGAACCTCGGCAGTGAAGGCGGCCTCGACAGCCAGCGCGGCACCGCCGGCCTGAACACGGCCAACCAGGGTGTGCTCATGGGCGCAGACTGGGCAGTCGATCATGCTTGGCGAGTCGGGGTGCTGGGGGCCAAGTCCAGCAGTCGCTTCGACGCCCAACGCTTTACTGCCGACCTGGACAGCTGGCACCTGGGCGGCTACGCCGTGCGTCAGGACGGCCCATTGGCGTTGCGCCTGGGGGCGATCTACAGCAGCCATGCCGGGCAGAACCGTCGCGGCATTGAGATCCTCAGTTACAAGGACACGCTCAAAGGCAAGTACGACGCCAGCAGCCAAAATGTGTTCGGTGAAGTGGGCTACCAACTGGGCACTGGCAGCTTGAGCATCGAGCCATTTGCCGGGCTTGGCTACCAGCGCTACAGCCGTGACAGTTTCAGGGAGCAAGGCGGGCCGGCGGCGTTGCATGTCGAGGCACAAACCCAGCAAAACCTGAGCAGCACCTTTGGCCTACGCCTGGCCAAGCAGATTCGGTTCGATAACCAGATGAGCCTCACACCCCACCTGAGTGCGGGCTGGAAACACCTCTACGGTGACGTTGATAGCCAGGTGCGCCAATCCTTTCGCCAGAGCGGCATTGACGCTTTCACCATTCAGGGCTCCTCTCTGGATCGCAACAGCCTCAGCCTGCAAGCCGGGCTGGACCTGGCACTGTCGGAAAACCACACCGTCGGCCTGGCCTACGTCGGCGAAAACGGCACCCATAGCAGCAACCAGGGTTTGATGGGCCAGTGGCGCATGCGTTTCTAAGCAAATTTCAGGCGAAAAAAAAGGGGGGCACCTGCCCCCCCGAGGATTAAGCGGTCGTGTCGAAGGCTGGATCAGCCTTCGATTTCAATCAGGATTTCGCCAGGGTTGACCCGGTCGCCCTTGGCCACGTGAACGGCAGTCACCTTGCCGGCAATCGCTGCCTGCACTTCGGTTTCCATCTTCATCGCTTCGGTGATCAGCACGGCCTGGCCGGCCTTGACCACGTCGCCGGCCTTGACCAGTACGTCGACGATATTGCCCGGCATCGCGGTGCTGACATGGCCAGGCTCGGTGGCTTGCTTGCGCTTGCTGCTGCCGCCGCCGACAAACTCGTTGAGCGGTTCGAACACCACTTCTTCCGGCATGCCGTCGATGGACAGGTAGAAGTGCCGCTTGCCTTCGGCCTTCACGCCGACACCGGTGATGTCCACGCGGTAGCTCTCACCGTGGACGTCGATGACGAACTCGGTCGGCACCCCTTCGCCACCGGCACGCGCCACGCCGCCGGCTTCAGGGATTGGCAGCAACACTTCTGGAACCAGGGTACCGGCGTCGCGTTCTTCGAGGAACTTGCGGCCAATGTCCGGGAACATGGCGTAGGTCAGGACGTCTTCTTCAGACTTGGCCAACGCACCGATTTCGCCGCGCAGCTTGGTCATTTCCGGCTTGAGCAGGTCGGCCGGGCGTACGTCGATCACTTCTTCGCTGCCGATGGCCTGGCGCCGCAGTTGTTCGTTCACGGTGCCCGGCGCCTTGCCATAGCCGCCTTGCAGGTACAGCTTCACTTCGTTGGTGATGGTCTTGTAGCGCTCGCCGGCCAGCACGTTGAAGAACGCCTGGGTGCCGACGATCTGCGAGGTCGGCGTGACCAGCGGCGGGAAGCCGAGGTCTTCACGCACGCGCGGGATTTCGGCCAGCACTTCGCCCATGCGATTGAGGGCGCCCTGCTCTTTCAACTGGTTGGCGAGGTTGGAAATCATCCCGCCCGGCACTTGGTTGACCTGCACACGCGTGTCGACGGCGGTGAATTCGCTTTCGAACTGGTGATACTTCTTACGCACAGCGTAGAAGTACAGGCCGATCTCTTGCAGCAGTTCCAGGTCGAGGCCGGTGTCGAATTCGCTGCCTTTGAGGGCGGCGACCATCGACTCGGTGCCCGGGTGACTGGTGCCCCAGGCGAAGCTGGAGATGGCGGTGTCGATGTGATCGGCACCGTTTTCGATGGCCTTGAGTTGGCACATCGCGGCCAGACCCGCAGTGTCATGGGAGTGGATAAAGATCGGCAGGGTCTGCTCGGCTTTCAGCGCCTTGACCAGTTCGCCGGTGGCGTACGGGGTCAGCAGGCCAGCCATGTCCTTGATCGCGATGGAGTCGCAACCCATGGCTTCCAACTGCTTGGCCTGGGCCACGAATGCCTCGACGGTGTGCACCGGGCTGGTGGTGTAGGCGATGGTGCCCTGGGCGTGTTTGCCGGCGGCTTTCACGGCCTCGATGGCAACGCGCAGGTTACGCACGTCGTTCATCGCGTCGAAGATGCGGAACACGTCGATGCCATTCACGGCGGCCTTGGCGACGAAGGCTTTGACCACGTCGTCGCTGTAGTGACGGTAGCCCAGCAGGTTCTGGCCACGCAGCAGCATTTGCAGGCGCGTGTTGGGCAGTGCGGCGCGCAGTTTGCGCAGGCGCTCCCACGGGTCTTCCTTGAGGAAGCGCACGCATGCATCGAAGGTCGCGCCGCCCCAGACTTCCAGGGACCAGTAGCCGACTTTGTCGAGCTTGTCGCAGATCGGCAGCATGTCGTCGGTGCGCATGCGGGTGGCCAGCAACGATTGATGGGCGTCGCGCAGGATGGTGTCGGTTACGAATATTTTCTTAGTCATTGTTCTATTCCTCACAGGCCTGCGTGGGCGGCGATGGCGGCGGCGATGGCCAGGGCCAGCTCTTCGGGTTTGCGCTTGATCGAGTAGTTGGTCAGCTCAGGGTGGCTTTCAACGAAACTGGTGTTGAACTGGCCGCTGCGGAATTCCGGATTGCGCAGGATTTCCTGGTAGTAGGCGGCGGTGGTCTTCACGCCTTGCAGGCGCATGTCATCCAGGGCACGCAGGCCGCGGTCCATGGCTTCTTCCCAGGTCAACGCCCACACCACCAGTTTCAGGCACATGGAGTCGTAGAACGGCGGGATGGTGTAGCCGGTGTAGATCGCCGTGTCGGTGCGCACGCCGGGGCCGCCGGGGGCGTAGTAACGGGTGATCTTGCCAAAACTGGGCAGGAAGTTGTTTTTCGGGTCTTCGGCGTTGATCCGGAACTGCAACGCGAAACCACGGTGCTGGATGTCTTCCTGTTTCACCGACAGCGGCAGGCCCGAGGCGATGCGGATCTGCTCACGGACGATGTCGATCCCGGTGATTTCTTCGGTGATGGTGTGTTCCACCTGCACCCGGGTGTTCATCTCCATGAAGTACACCTCGCCCTCGGCGAGCAGGAACTCCACGGTGCCAGCGTTCTCGTAGCCCACGGCCTTGGCGGCACGCACCGACAGGTCGCCGATGTAGGCACGCTGTTCCGGAGTCAGCTGAGGGCTGGGGGCGATTTCGATGAGCTTCTGGTTACGACGCTGGATCGAGCAATCGCGCTCGAACAAATGCACCACGTTGCCAAAGCTGTCACCCAGGATCTGCGCCTCGATGTGCTTGGGATTGACGATGCATTTTTCCAGGAACACTTCCGCCGAACCGAACGCCTTGGTGGCTTCGGAAATCACGCGGGGGAAGGCTTGTTCGAGTTCTTCGCGGCTGTTGCAGCGACGGATACCGCGACCGCCACCACCGGAGGTGGCCTTGAGCATCACTGGGTAACCAATGCGGTCACCTTCGGTGAGTGCCTCAGCGATGTCGGCGACGTTGCCTTCGGTGCCGGGAGTGACCGGCACACCGGCCTTGATCATGCTGCGGCGCGCTTCAGTCTTGTCGCCCATGCGGCGGATCACTTCAGCGGCCGGGCCGATGAACTTGATTCCACGTTCGGCGCAGATGTCCGCCAGTTCGGCGTTTTCCGACAGGAAGCCGTAGCCGGGGTGCAGCGCGTCACAACCGGTTTCCACAGCCAGGTTCACCAGCTTGCGCGGGTTCAGGTAACCGGCCAGGGGCTCGGCACCGATGCTGTGGGCTTCATCAGCACGTTTGACGTGCAACGCGTGGCGGTCGGCGTCGGAGTAGACCGCGACCGAGCGAATGCCCATCTCGGCGCAGGCACGCACGATTCGTACGGCAATTTCACCACGGTTGGCGATCAGGATCTTTTTTATCACTTGGAAATTCCCTTGAGCCGATTGCTGCGTTCTTCGACCCGCTAGACCCGGGTCGACGCGTGACCAAATGTTTCATGACAGTCGCGAGACACACACTAAGCCCGTGGAGGGATTAACAAAAATCAATAATTATTGGGTCGTGCATAAGTAAAGACTTATAGTTGGCCGGACGGCCTCCCGCGAAAGGACTATAAAAATGCGTAAGTCATTGATGCGTATGACATTGCGTCAATTGCAGATCTTCAATGAGGTGTGCGATTTGCGCTCCTATAGCCGCGCTGCCGAGGAAATGTCCCTCACGCAACCGGCCGTCAGCCTGCAAATTCGTCAGTTGGAAGAGCTGATCGGCCAGCCGTTGTTTGACTACGTCGGCAAAAAACTCTACATGACCGAGGCCGCCGAAGCCTTGCAGCGCGCCAGCCGGGATATTTTCGGGCGCCTGGAAAACCTCGATATGCAGCTCTCGGACATGCAGGGTTCGCTGCAAGGCCAGTTGAAGCTGGCGATTGAGTCCAGCGCCAAATACTTCGTGCCGCACCTGTTTGCCGCGTTCAAGCGCCAGCATCCCGAAGTGCAACTGCACCTCACGGTGGTCAACCGCGCCCAGGTGATCCGCAGGCTGTCGGATAACCGGGACGATCTGGTGATCATGTCCATGGTGCCCCAGGACATGGGCCTGGAATTCCTGCCGTTCCTCAACAACCCGATTGTCGCCATGGCGCGCCTCGACCATCCCTTGAGCCTGCAAGGTCCGCTGCGCCTGCAGGATCTGGAGCCGTACACGCTGCTGGTACGCGAGCAGGGTTCCGGCACGCGGATGGCTTGCGAGGAGTACTTCAAGGAGAAGCGCGTGCACTTCACCCAGACGGTGGAAGTGTCGTCCGCCGAGGCCCAGCGCGAATGTGTGAGCGCAGGTTTGGGCGTGGCCTTGCTGACGCGCCACGCGGTCAACCTGGAACTGGCCACCGGCGGGCTCAAGGAGCTGCCGGTGGAAGAACTGCCGCTGTACCGCAGCTGGTGCCTGGTGCAGGCCAAGGCCAAGCGCCTGTCACCCGTGGCCCACGCGTTCCTGGGCTTTATCCGCAGCGAACGGGTGCAGATCAGCGCACTGGCTGAGCGTTTCGCTGGGCAGCTACGGGTACCTGCCAATGGAGTTCCGGGTAGTCACTGATGCTTTTGAGCAATTGGCGTTCTTCACAACGGTCTTCGATTGCACGACGGAACGCCATGCGGCGTTGGTCTTCCTGCTGACGGCGGGTTTTTACGGCGCTGTTGCTGTCTTCGTAGGGACGGGCCATTTCGAGTCTCCCAATGCGAGTACGGGAGTTCAGGATGGGCTCTGGCGGTTACGGTTTGGCGGCGGTGGGATGACAGGACGATGAATCTGCTGGAAATACAGGAGATCAAAATGTGGGAGCGGGCTTGCTCGCGAAGGCGGTGGATCAGTTAAAACATCTTTGACTGACGCGCCGCCTTCGCGAGCAAGCCCGCTCCCACACAAGCCCAACCCCACATGGCTCCGCGTCCGACCTATCAGTCGTCGAGGGCTTTGACGGACTTGGGCGACAACCGCAGGCTGCGCAAGCTGCGCTTCACGCTCTTGAGGTGGTTGACCAGGCTCGGCCCGCGCGCCATGGCCACGCCCATCGCTAGCACGTCGATCACCACCAGGTGGGCAATCCGCGAGGTCAGCGGCGTATAGATCTCGGTGTCTTCGTGCACATCGATCGCCAGGTTGACCGTGGACAGCTCCGCCAATGGCGTCTGGCTCGGGCACAGGGTGATCAGGGTCGCGCCGCTTTCACGCACCAGGTTGGCGGTGATCAGCAGGTCTTTGGAACGGCCGGACTGGGAAATGCAGATCGCCACGTCGGTGGGCTTCAACGTCACCGCCGACATCGCCTGCATGTGCGGATCGCTGTAGGCCGCCGCCGTCAGCAGCAGTCGGAAGAATTTGTGCTGAGCGTCAGCCGCCACCGCGCCCGAAGCGCCGAAACCATAGAACTCGACACGCTGGGCCTGGGACATGGCCGTCACGGCTTTTTGCAGCTCGATCGGGTCGAGTTTCTCGCGCACTTCCATAAGGGTGTGCAGCGTGGTGTCGAAGATTTTCAGGCTGTAGTCGGCGACGGAATCGTCTTCGTGGATCGCAAACTGCCCGAAGCTCGCACCGGCGGCCAGGCTCTGGGCCAGCTTGAGTTTCAAGTCCTGGAAACCCGAGCAACCGATGGCGCGGCAGAAGCGCACGATGGTCGGCTCGCTGATGCCCACGCTGTGGGCGAGGTCGGCCATGGAACTGTGCATCACGGCCGCAGGATCAAGCAGCACGTGGTCGGCAACCTTGAGTTCCGATTTGCGTAACAGGTGGCGCGACTGGGCGATATGTTGCAACAGGTTCAAAGGGCAGGACTCTTGTTATTGGCAGGTGCCAGGGATGTAGCAAGCTTGTAGTTATACTACAAGAATTGTCGTTTTGCCCGTCTGATGCATCACTAAATCGCCCTGCTGCCCTCTGATTCAAAGGGCAGGCGCTTTGTAGCCCGCAGGGCGGCCTTGGTGCGATCAGGGAAAACCTGCATTTTTCCGTAACAAATCTGCCAGCCCTTGTGCCTGCATCGGCCGGCTGATCAGGTAGCCCTGCACTTCGTCACAACGCTCCAGCCGCAGGAAGTCCAACTGCTGCTGATCTTCCACGCCTTCGGCCACCACTTTCAGCGCCAGGCCATGGGCCATGGCAATGATTGCGCGGGTGATCGCCGCATCTTCGCGGCCCTGGCCGAGGCCACGGATGAAGGTTTGGTCGATCTTCACGTAATCCACCGGGATGCGCTTGAGGTAGCTGAGGGAGGAATAACCTGTGCCGAAATCGTCGATGGCCAGCTTCACGCCCAGGTCGCGCAACTGCTGGAAGGTCGAGATGATGTGTTCGACGCTGTCGAGCAGCTGGCTTTCCGTCAACTCCAGCTCAAGGTATTGCGGATCCAGCCCGGTTTCTTCGAGGACCTGGCGCACCAGGCTGACCAGCTTGCCCTGGCGCAACTGATGCACCGACAGGTTCACCGACACGCGAATCGGCGCCAGCCCCTGGCGTTGCCACTCACACGCCTGCCAGCAGGCCTGGCGCAGCACGAACTCGCCCAACGGTGCGATCAGGCCGGTCTCTTCGGCCAGGCCGATAAACTCGCCCGGCGGCACCATGCCCCACTGCGGATGCTCCCACCGCACCAGCGCCTCGGCGGCATTCAGCTTGCCGGTGGCCAGGCACAGCTTGGGTTGGTAGAACACCGTGAGCTGGCGCTCGTCGATGGCCTTGCGCAGCTGGTTTTCCAGCTGCAAACGCTCCAGCGTGCTGGCTTGCAGGCTGTCGGTGTAGAACTGGAAGTTATTGCCGCCCAGGTGTTTGGCATGCTGCATGGCCATGTTCGATTGGCTGACCAACGCGGAAATTTCACGCGCATTATCCGGCAGCAGGCTGACGCCCATCGAGGCGCTGACCACCAACTCATGCCCGTCCACCGTCACCGGCACCCGCAGCTTGGCCAGCAGCCGGGTGGCCACGCGTGCCAGGCTCGACAGGCTGCCGTATGCGTCGAACAGCACGGCGAATTCATCGCCGGACAAGCGCGCAATGGTGTCCGCCTCGGGCAAGGCGTTGATCAGGCGCCGTGACATTTTTTGCAGCAACTGGTCGGCGACTTCATGGCCGAGGCTGTCATTGAGCAGCTTGAAACGGTCCAGGTTGATGTGCAGCAACGCCAGGCTACGCCCGCCCAGGCGCACCCGTGAGTGAGCTTCGCGCAGGCGTTCGCGGAACAGCGAGCGGTTGGCCAGACCGGTCAGCTCGTCATAGTGGGTGAGGTAGCGCATGCGCTCTTCGGACTCGCGGCGCGCGGATAGATCGGCGAAAAAGCCCACGATATGGCTGACTTTTCCCCGAACATCGCGCACCACATTCAATTGCAGCCACTGCGGGTACAGCTCGCCGTTCTTGCGCGTTTCCACCAGCTCGCCCTGCCAGGTGCCGTGGCTGAGCAACGCCTGGCGGATCACCGGGAAGTGCCGGCGCGCATCGCGGCTACTGGGCAGCTCGACGACGTTGCGCCCGAGCATGTCGTCGATCTCAAACCCGGTGACGCGGCTGAACGCCTGGTTGACCGCGATCAACTTGTAGTCCGGGTCCAGAATCACGATGCCTTCGCTGGCCGCCTCGAATACCGTCGACGCGAGCCGCTGCTGTTCTTCCAGGACCTTGCCGGCACTGATGTCGCGGCGTGTACCTAGCATGCGCGTGACCCGGCCACTGGGCGCACGCTCGACGGCGCGGCCACGGTCTTCGATCCAGACCCAGTGGCCGGCACCGTGACGCACGCGGTACTCGACTTGATAGTCCTCGCTGCGGCCCTTGAGGTGCTCGACCAGCGCGCGCTTGAGCAACGGCAAGTCATCGGGGTGCAGGCGCGGCTTGAGGTGGCTGAGCATCGCCGTGACGTACTCGGGCTCCAGGCCGAACAGTTCCTTGAGTTGAGTGTGGTGGACTTCGTCGGTTTGCAGATTCCAGTCCCACAGGCCCAGTTCGCTGGCTTGCAACGCCATGGCCAGGCGCGCTTCGCTTTTATTCAGGGCGAGGCTGGCGGCGTCGAGTTCCTGGCTGCGTTGCGCCACCCGGTCTTGCAGGCCGGTCTGGGCATTGCGCAGTTCCTGTTCGATCTGGCGACGCTGTTCGACTTCGCGCACCAGGTCTTGATTCAACTGCTCGCTGCGCTGCTGCGCCTGCTGCAGATGTTCGATCAGCGCCTGGTTCTGGAAGCGCCGCAGCAGCCCGCGCTGGATCAGGCGGTTGACTTGCCACGCCACCACGCTCAAGGAGGCCAGCAGGATCAGGCCGAGCACGCCCCAGCCTTGCTGCTGCGGGGCGCCGTTCCAGAACAGATAGACAATCGCCGGCACCAGGCACGGCACGGCAAACGACAAGAACGCCGGCAGGCTCACGGCGTAGGCCACGCTGGCCGACAGCGTTGCGGCGCCGATCAGGCCGAATACCCACGCCTGCTGCATGAAGCTGTCCGCTGGCACCAGGGCGATGGCGGCGATGGCCAGGGTCAGGCCGCTGACCGCCGAGCCGAGCATGAACATGCGCCGCCACACCGGCAGCGCCTGGCGGCTGGGCATCGCCGAATCAAACGCCGCCACCTGGATCACCCGCATCGCGACCAGTGCCAGCAGCCAGACCAGCCAGATGCTGTCCAGCAGGTATTGCTTGGGGTTCCACAGCAACCAGGCGCAGACCAGGCCATTGATCAGCATCAACAAGGTGGGCAGCAACGAGCCCTGATACAGCAGGCGCGTGCGTTCGACCGCCATCTCGGTGGCGTACTGCTTGCGGATAACCTGCGCCGGCGCCACCGAGGGGCTGAGCAGGTCGGTACTGAGGGTCATAGGCAGTGTTCTTATAATGGTGAGCCCGAAACGTCGACGGAGCATACACAAGCAAAGGTCTGCGCCAAACTGCTCCACGTCATAAAATCCCCCAGGATTTACCTGCAAACCACGGGGCCAGACCCCTCAAGCGAAGCGTGGCGGGGCCTGGACCCTATGACCGACCGGTCATCCGCCCCGGCAGAATTATCGACCATCCGGCATTGGGGTTTGCCCCACTCCGCCGAGGGCCATAGAATGCGCCGATGCGCGATGATCTCTCCCTTTTGCTGAACTCCCTCAACGATGCCCAACGCCAGGCCGTAGCGGCCCCCGTTGGCCGTCAGTTGGTCCTGGCCGGTGCCGGCTCCGGTAAAACCCGAGTGCTGGTGCACCGTATCGCCTGGTTGATCCAGGTCGAAAACGCGTCGCCCCATTCGATCCTGTCGGTGACCTTCACCAACAAGGCCGCTGCCGAGATGCGCCATCGCATCGAGCAGTTGATGGGCATCAGCCCGGCCGGCATGTGGGTCGGCACCTTCCACGGCCTGGCACACCGCCTGTTGCGGGCGCACTGGCAGGAAGCGGGCCTGGCCCAGACCTTCCAGATCCTGGACAGCGATGACCAGCAACGTCTGGTCAAGCGGGTGATCCGCGAGCTGGGCCTCGACGAACAACGCTGGCCGGCGCGCCAGGCACAGTGGTTCATCAACGGCCAGAAAGACGAAGGCCTGCGCCCGCAGCACATCCAGGCCAGCGGCGACATGTTCCTGGCCACCATGCGCAGCATCTATGAAGCATACGAAGCGGCCTGCGCGCGCGCCGGGGTGATCGACTTCTCCGAGCTGCTGCTGCGCGCCCTCGACCTGTGGCGCGACAACCCGGGCTTGCTGGCCCATTACCAGAAGCGCTTCCGGCACATCCTGGTGGACGAGTTCCAGGACACCAACGCCGTGCAATACGCCTGGTTGCGCCTGCTGGCCAAGGGCGGCGACAGCCTGATGGTGGTGGGCGACGACGACCAGTCGATCTACGGCTGGCGTGGCGCGAAAATCGAGAACATCTACCAGTATTCCGAAGATTTCCCGGACGCCGTCACCATCCGCCTGGAGCAGAACTACCGCTCCACCGCCGGTATCCTCAAGGCCGCCAACGCCTTGATCGCCAACAACACCGGGCGCCTGGGCAAAGAGCTGTGGACCGACGGCGGCGAAGGCGAGGCGATCAACCTGTATGCCGCGTTCAACGAGCACGATGAAGCACGCTATGTGGTGGAAACCATCGAGAGCGCGCTGAAAACCGGCCTCGCCCGCAGCGACATCGCCATCCTTTACCGCTCCAACGCCCAATCGCGGGTGCTGGAAGAAGCCTTGCTGCGCGAACGCATCCCGTACCGCATCTATGGCGGCCAGCGCTTCTTCGAGCGCGCCGAAATCAAGAACGCCATGGCCTACCTGCGCTTGCTGGAAGGGCGTGGCAACGATGCGGCGCTGGAGCGGGTGATCAATATCCCGGCGCGTGGCATCGGCGAGAAAACCGTCGAAGCGATCCGCGACCACGCGCGCCACGCCGATGTGTCGATGTGGGAAGCCATGCGCTTGCTCATCGCCAATAAAGGCCTGACCGGGCGCGCAGCCGGGGCGCTGGGGGTGTTTGTCGAGCTGATCGAGAACCTCGCCGCCAAATGTGCCGAAATGCCGCTGCATTTAATGACGCAGACGGTGATCGAACAGTCCGGGCTGATCGCCTATCACGAAGCGGAAAAAGGCGAGAAAGGCCAGGCTCGGGTAGAAAACCTTGAGGAACTGGTCAGCGCCGCCCGTGCGTTCGAAAACACCGAGAATGAAGAAGACCTCACGCCGCTCGCCGCCTTCCTTGGCCATGCTTCGCTTGAAGCCGGGGATGCTCAGGCCGACGAGCATGAGGACAGCATCCAACTGATGACCTTGCACAGCGCCAAGGGCCTGGAATTCCCGTATGTGTTCCTGGTGGGCATGGAAGAAGGCCTGTTCCCCCACAAGATGAGCCTGGAAGAACCCGGCCGCCTTGAGGAAGAGCGCCGCCTGGCCTACGTGGGCATTACCCGGGCGATGCAAAACCTGGTGATGACCTACGCCGAGACACGACGCCTGTACGGCAGCGAGACCTACAACAAGGTGTCACGCTTCGTACGCGAGGTGCCGAAGGGGCTGATCCAGGAAGTACGCCTGTCCAACAGCGTCAGCCGCCCGTTCGGTGGCGGCCAGCAGCAGAGCGCAAGCAGCTTGTTCGCCGGTTCCGCGATCCCGGAAACCGCGTTCAGCCTGGGCCAGCAGGTCAAGCATGCGATCTTTGGCGAAGGCGTGATCCTCAACTTCGAAGGCGCCGGTGCGCAGGCACGGGTGCAGGTTAACTTCGCCGAAGGCAGCAAGTGGCTGATGATGGGCTACGCGAAGCTCGAAGCAATCTGACACATCTTCCTAGGATGAAGGTTATTGGCCCGCCCTTGTAATTCACGAGCGCGGGCCAATATCTGTAATAAGTCCTACAGACACTTCCGAATCTGTCCTACGCAAAAGCCCGAAACATTATGTCGCTAGCCACTGTCACGACACCTGTGCAACATGGCGCGCGTGCAATCCACAAATGGGAATTCCCTTTATGAAACGTTTTCTTAGCATCGCCATGGCGTTGTGCATCGGCCTGACGATGAGCCTCGACGCCAACGCCAAGCGCTTCGGTGGCGGCAAAAGTTCGGGCGCAGCACCGACTCACCAGACCAGCCAAATGGCTCCATCCGCCGGTGGCATGGGCGGTGCAGCCGCGACCGCAGGCGCAGCCGGTGCCGCTGGCGCCGCTGCCAAGGCTGGCGGTGCTTCGCGCTGGCTGGGCCCTCTGGCCGGCATCGCGGCCGGTGGCCTGCTCGCTTCCATGTTCATGGGCGGCGGCTTCCAGGGCATGCAGATCTTCGACATTCTGATCCTGGCGGTCATCGCCTTTGTGATCTTCCGCTTTATCGCCGCCCGTCGCCGCAAGCAGCAGGAGCACATGGCTCCAGCCGGTGCGCCGATGCAGCGTGAAGTGTTCGAGCAAAAGCCAGCCATGGGCTCGATCTTCGGCGGCGGTTCGCCAGCCGCTGCTGCCCGTCCGGTGATCAACGCACCGGCGTGGTTCAACGAAGAGCGTTTCGTCGAAGCAGCCCGCAGTCACTTCCAGTCCCTGCAACAGCACTGGGACGCCAACGAAATGGACAAGATCGCCGAGTTCGTGACCCCGCAATTGCTGGAGTTCCTCAAGCGCGAACGCGCTGAGCTGGGCGATGCGTTCCAGTCGACCTACATCGACGACCTGCGCGTGCAACTGGACGGTGTGGATGACCGCGCCGACAAGACCATCGCCACCCTGACATTCAGCGGCGTGTCGAAAAACTCGCGCTTTGACCAGGGCGAAGTGTTCAGCGAAAGCTGGAACATGGAACGCCCACAAGGTGAAAACCAGCCTTGGCTGGTCGCCGGTATCCGCCAGAACGGCTGATCACCTGGCGCCTTGAGCGCGCAGTGAACGACCCCGACGGTGTATGCAAATACACCGCCGGGGTCTTTTTTTGCCGGGCGGAAATGCGTTGCGGTTTTTACTGGATTAATGAGAAACATTCTCACTATACTCGTGCCCTCTCCCGGTTCTGCCCGAGCATAGGAACGTGCCGCCGTGCTGGAAAAACTCTTCAATCAACACGCATCCGCGCTGCATCGCTACCTGTTGCGCAAAAAATGCACACCCAGCCTGGCCTCGGACCTGGTGCAGGACACCTTCCTGCGCATCGCCCAGCTGGAGAACGTGGAACGCATCCTGTGTGCGCCGTCCTACCTGTTTCGCGTCGCGCACAACCTCATGATCGACCACCATCGCCGCTACGGTGAAAAGCGCTTCGACAACGATGCCGCCGCCTATTTCGATACGTTGGTGGATGAGGCCAGCGGCCCCGAAGAACAGGCCCTCGACGCCCTTGCCCTGGAACAACTGGAAAGCCTGCTGGAGCGCATGCCAGAACGTACCCGTGACATCTTCCTGCTGTGCCGGGTCGAGGGCATGACGCACAAAGAGACCGCCCGCTATTTACGGATTTCCACAAGCTCTGTACAAAAACACATGGCGATGGCGCTGGCCAGGATTGGTAAGGCGCTTGACCCAGACCAGGAGGGCTAAGCCTTGGGTCTCTTGCAAAGCGATAAGGTAAACAGTCAGAACCGTGAATGCTTCCCCACAAACGACCGACCCGTTGGAGCGCAAAGCTGCCGATTGGGTGATGCGTCATCGACAAGGCCAGCTGTCGGCGCGTGAGCTAGAAGCTTTTCAGCGTTGGCAGGAAGCCGACCCCAGGCATGCCGCCGCTGCCGGTCGGGCGGATCGCGCCTGGCGCGCCACCGCCGCGCTCAAACGCCGCCCAGGCTATGTCAAACCGCAGCGCCCACCACGCAGCCTCTGGACACGCGGGACAGCCACCAGCGCTGTCGGCGCCCTCGCGCTGGGGTGCTGGATGCTGCTTGCACCGCCCTTCTGGCTGCAAGCGCTGAGCAGCGACTATCACACCGGTTTCGGCGAGGTTCGCCACATCACCCTGGCGGATGGCAGCCAGGTTGAACTGGGCAGCCACAGCATCCTGAACATCGCCTATGACGATCAGACCCGCCTGGTGAACCTGAGCCAGGGCGAAGCGGTGTTCACCCCATCGCCAATCAATGATCAGGAACGCCGCCCGTTTACCGTGCGCGCCCCCGGCGCCGACATCACCGCACGCGGCACGCGCTATCTGGTCGGTATCGGCCAGGAGCGTGAAGGCTGGGTCGGGGTGTTGCAGCATAAGGTCGAGGTCAATCTCACCCCTGCCCAGCGCGATGACGTGGCCGGGTCCGCGCTGCTGGAGCAAGGCAACAGCCTGCGCTTCAGCCCGAAAGCCGGGTTGGTGCCGCTCACCACGCACCCGGATGAACTGGCCAGCTGGCAGGAAGGTCGCCTGGTGTTCCAGCGCGAAGCGTTGGGCGATGCCGTGGCGCGCATCAACCGCTATCGGCCGGGGCTGATCGTAGTCAAAGGCGACACATTACGCGCCGTGCGAATCAGTGCGGTGATGCGCCTGGACAACCTCGACGACGCCGTCAAACGTCTCGCACAGCAAGCCCACGGGCGCATTCTCGACCTGCCCGGGCTCACGCTGATCTACTGAAAGGCCGCGTCTGCGGGCCTTTTGACATCATTCATATATAAAACGCGATACATAGACCATATCGATCTATCGCGTTTTGACTGCTGCTGCGTTTCTACTACATGTGAATAACTCTTATTTGCTTTAGTGAGGCCGGTTTTGCAGATGCAACAGAACCACAAGAAGCGCAAGGCAACCCATCGCACTCGGCTGAGCCTGGGGATTCAGCTCGCCGTGTTCGCGCTGGCCGCCGACGCCGCCGACATCCATCCGCTGCAAACTCGCCCGGCCAGCAGCGCGGCCCAGGTGCAACCCCAAAGTACGTATCACGACTTCGACGTCCCCGCCCTGTCACTGGACGAAGGCCTGGTCCTGCTGGCGCGCCAAGCCGGCGTCGAGGTGTACCTGGGCAGCAATGACCTCACCGGCACCTACGGCAACCCGGTCAAGGGCCGGCTATCCCTGGAAGCCGCACTGCAACAACTGCTCGCCAACCAGGCGCTGACCTACAGCCTGGGCAACCACCCCGAGCGGCCGATCATCCAGGTGCAACCCGCGCCGGGCATGAGCGGCATCCAGCAAGGCGACCTGCACCCGATCTACGTGCACGGCCTGGATGGCAAGGAGTCCCGCGACGAAAAAGGCTACAACGACATCTACGATCAGGACGTGTCCTCGGTGTATTCCGGCAAGGAACAGATCGAACGCTACAAAGGCGCCGCCCCCGCCGATATGTTCAAGGGCATGCTCAACGTCTACAGCGGTGACGGCCGCAACAGCGGCGCGCTGGACCCGAACGTGCGTGGCATCCAGGGCCCCGGCCGCGTGCCGCTGACCATCGATGGCACCGAGCAGGCGCTGACGGTGTATCGCGGCTACATGGGCGCCAACAACCGCAATTACATCGACCCCAACCTGATCGGCAGCATCAAGGTGCTCAAGGGCCCGAACCTGGAGCGCAACGTCTACAGCGGCGTGGGTGGCGCGGTAGTCGCCAACACCCTGAACGTGGATGACATCCTCAAGGAAGGCCAGGCATTCGGCGGCGAGCTGAAGGTGGAAGGCAGTAACAACTCGGTGTCGCCCAAGCTGCCGCACTTGATGACCGGCCAAAGCCCGCCCGCCGACTATCAGTACATCCCGATCTCTTCCTACTACGACCCGTCGTTGTACAAGCACCCACGCACCAGCCGCGACAACAACCTGATCACCGGCGGCGACTCGGCCTATCGCCTGGCCCTCGGCACCCGCCAGGAAAAATTCGAACTGCTCGCCGCCTACGCCTACCGCGAAAAGGGCAACCACTACGCGGGCAAGAACAAAAGCGGGTTCTACGCCACTGGCGAACAGGTCAACGGCCAGTTCGACTACATCCCCAATCTGGCCAACATCTACAAGCCGGGCGATGAAGTGCCCAACACCTCCAGCAAGATGGAGTCCTGGCTGGCCAAGGCCAAGCTCAAGATCGACGACGACCAATCCCTGGAGTTCGGCTACCGCGACACCGATTCGCTGTACGGCGAAATCCTGCCGTCACGCATTTCGTTCTTCCGCCCCGGCGACCAGTTCGATGCCGAATCCAGCGGCGTGCCGCAGTGGCCCCTGAGCCATGTGCAGAGCAAAGCCTACAACCTGGAATACAACCTCAAGCCCGAGGGCAACCCGTGGGTGGATTTCTATTCCAACCTCTGGGCCACCAATACCCAAAGCGACACCTACTCAAGTGGCGGCGTGCCCAACGCCACCAGCGCCGCCGACCCGGTGTTCAGGAATACCGCCGTCGCCAATGCCCAACATGACCGGGCCGGGGTGACCGTCAGCAACAAACTCAAGTTGATCGACAGCCTGGACCTGACCCTGGGCGCGAGCTACCAACATGAGAAGTTGGGTTCCAAAGACAACTATTACGACGCGGCGATCTTCGACACCTTGCGCATGAACCCGCGCGCGGGACGCCGTGAAGAAAAGGAATACAACTTCAATTTCGAGTGGCGACCGGTGAGTTTTGCCAAGTTCACCGCAGGCGCGCGCTATTCATCGTATTGGGCGTTTGATGACTACTTGAAAGAAACCCAAGACAAAAGCGGTGCAACCACGCAGTGGGTCAATACGGCCTATCGCGTGGATTACACCACTCGCAAAACATTGACGGATGCTGAATGGAATGCCGCCGTTGATAAGAAAGTTGCCGACCTTAACGCCGCATTTGATCTGTTTGGCATTCCGCCGGAATTCCGCATCATTGATGTAAAGCAGTTGCAGGCAGAAACGCCGCGGGTTGAAGACACCCAACTTCGGGCTGTGTGGAATGCGGATGATAAAGGTCGCCTTGCCCGTTATAACGACCCGTGCATTCTGGCGGCCAATGCGGGCCAGAATGTAGTGTCTTGCGGCGTGTCCGATACCGGCATTGGCTACCAAAAAGACGTGACGGCCAAACATCAGAAAGACAGCGCCTGGGCGCCGACACTTTCCGGTACGTTCTATACCTCCGAGAACGGTCGGGTTTACATCCGCTACAGCGAGGCCATTCGCTACCCGAGCATGTTTGAAAGTACCTTGGGCTTTTCCTCCTCTCTCAACCCATGGGGGCTTGAACCCGAACACGCCTATAACTATGAGGCCGCGTATATCCATAACCTGGCCGGGTGGGGCGGCAGTGAACGCGCCGACGTCAAACTGACCTATTACCACAACACCACCAAAAACGTGATTGAACGCAGCCCGGAACTGGTGTTCAGCAACGTTGAAAAACAGACCACATCCGGCCTTGAGTTTCAGGGGCGTTATGACAGTGGGCGGTTCTTCACTGACCTGAGCGTCGCCCATGTGTTGAAGAACCGGGTGTGCGATGAGAGGTCGGCCATCACTATTACACCCGACGGCAGTACCCCAAACTGCGTAGATGATGGCTTTGTCGGTGGTTACCTGGCGAGCATGTCGCAACCCGAATGGTCGGCCAACCTCGGGCTGGGCGGTCGATTTTTCAACCGTAAGCTGGAAGTTGGCGGGCGCGCCATTTATTACCGCCAACACGAAAACAAGTTTAATAAAAACTACCCCAACAGCCCCATGGTCAGTTACTACATCAATACACCGATGTCGTGGGACAAGATTGTCACGTATGACGCTTATATCAATTACAAGTTAACCGACGACGCCTCGATCGAACTCACCGGCACCAACTTGAGCAATCTCTATTACGTCGACCCGCTGACACGCTCGGCCATGCCCGCGCCGGGGCGCACATTAAAACTCGGCTTTACCACTACGTTCTAACTTATGAGGTGCACCATGGGAGGCTAAAGAAGAAATTGGCAAATGCTCTACGTGTTGACTTAATTAAATTCACTCAATGGAACATGAAATGAAAACTTTTAACTACACCGTACTGGCAGTGGCTTTTCTTGGTTTGGCTGGCGTTGCTCAAGCAGATACTTCTTCCGGTCAAAGTTATGACGGCACCATCGTTGTAGATGGCTCCAGCGGCACGGGCACTACCAATCACCCGGGTGCAGCGGGCCAACCTGCCGTGGGCGTAAAAGCCTTTTACAACGGCGCAAAAGTGACGTTTGCCGGCCTGAAAGGCATGGTCCCCACCGACACCAACGGCGTCACCACCATTACCCCGGCAATGATGCCAGCCTCCCACTCTGCCCTGGGCAATTTCGACTTCAAGCAAGTTGCCAGCCAGCAGGTGTACTACGGCGAGTGGTCGCAGAACGGCACCCACAACGATCCGACTCGCGTCGTGTACTACTCCGGCGACACCACCGGCCGTGTGCTGCCCACCACCAGCGTGACCTACGCGGTGCAGGGCATCAACAACTACTCCGGGGCTAACCTGCTGTCCGGCGACCTGACCGCCACCTTCGGCACCGCATCGCCCACGCTCACCGGTTCGCTGACCAACGCCGCGCTGAAAGTCGGGATTTCGGCCAACATCAACACCGCCACCGCCGGTTTCAGCGGCAGCGCCATTGCCCAGAACCCGACCACCAGCGCAGTGCTGGCAGCCGGCACCACCCAAGGCAGCTTCTTCGGTGCAGGCTCCACCGCGTCGCTGGCCGGTATCGCCAAGTTCACCAACCGCAACTACGACACCGCTTTCGGCGGCGTAGCCAAGTAACTGCGGCTTGCACTGACGTAGCACCACGAAGCAAGTGCCTGGCCTCCAGGCACTTGCTTTTGGCGTTTTGAAGCGATCTCGAGAGCCCGGTAATGCCCCAGCCCTACTGCAAGCGATCCCTCACGTTGCATGTTTTGCCCCTTTCCCTGCTGCTGTTTACGGCCCCAACGGTGTTCGCCGCCGACCAGGACACCAACCTGCGCCTGAACCAGAGCATCGAGTACCGCGCCAACAAGCAAGAGCGCGAGTTGCTCAAGGATGAACTGCCGAGTGACGGTGCCGCGCCGTCGCTGACTATCGACGGCCAGGTCTACAGCGTCGGCAACAACCTCGACGAGCTGGGCCGCGCGGTGTACCTGAGCGTCGAGCGCCAGCAATGGCCGCAAGCCCGCGACTATCTCAAGCGCTACACCGCCCTGCCCGGCCACGACCCGATGCTCACCGCCTACGCCAACGGCGGCCTGGCCCGCGCCGATGGCGACCTGGAAACCGCCGAACGCTATTACCAGGACCTGCTGGCCATCCAGCCCGACTTCCTGCCCGGTCGCCTGGAGTTGGCACGCGTACAGTTCGAGAACCGCAAGGATCGCGACTCCAAAGCCGTGTTCGAACAGATCAGCAGCAGCCTCAGCCCGTCGGACGCCCAAGCCATGGGCCTGGGCAAGACCGTCGACAGTTTTATCCAGGCCCTGGACCATCGCGAAGACTGGCAAGGCTCATTCGCCATCGGTCCGACCTGGAGCGACAACCTCAACCAGTCCTCCGAAGGCAGCGTGACCTACCGCTATGAGACCGCTGAAGAGACCTACGTGGTCAAGCAATCCCTGCCCAAGGCGGTGTCGGCCCACGGCCAGGACTATGAGGCCACGCTCAACAAACGCATCTCCATCAGCGGCCATCACGGGCTGTTCGTGCGTTCGCTGCTGTACGGCCAAGCGTACGAAAAAGAGAGCAAGTACAACGAAGCCACCGTGATCAACAACGCCGGCTACAGCTACCACGATGCGCGCAACCAGTACGCATTCGGGCCGTCCTACGAGTTCAACACGATCGGCGACAACGCCATGTACAGCGCCTGGGGCCTGCGCGGCGAGTGGATTCACACGCTCTCGGCCACACGTATGTTCAAACTCGAAGGCGAGTACAAGGACATGACGTACAAACACTCGATCAACAGTAACCTCGACGGCGGTATCAGCTCGGTCTACGCCACCCTGTGGCAAGTCTTGCCCCAGCAATGGACGCTGTTCGGCGGCGTAGACATCACCGAACGCGACGCCCGGGACCGCGTCGCGGCGTACCTGCAAAAAGGTGTGCGCCTGGGCATCGCCAAGGACTTCGATATAGGCGTGAGTGCCGTGCTGTTTGCCTCGTACCGTAAGCGTCAATACGATGCCTACAGCGCAATCGTCGATGGCACACGGGAAGAGAATGAGCAGGGCTACACCTTCATCCTACGTGCGCCAAGACTGGCGGTGTACGACGTGGTTCCCAGCCTCACCGTCAAGTACAACAAGGTGCAGAGCAACATCGACTGGATTTATTCCTACGACAAAAACAGCATTAGCCTAAAGCTGGAGAAACAGTTCTAATCCGCCGCTGTCACAGGGATTGTGCTTGTGCCGGAATATCTATTTCACGGTTGCACTTATAGCGAGCTACTGTATAAAACGCCCCTATAAACCGCGCCATCAGCAAGAGGATCCCGGCCGTGGAAGAAATCATCGAACAATTGCGTGAAGCCAACGAACCGGTCCCGGTTCCTCTGGAACTGCCTGACGAAGACCAACTGGTGGAAATCGAAGAACAACTGTTCATCGACATCCCGTTTGTCTTCCGTGAATTCCTGCTGACCGTCAGCGACGTGGTGTACGGCAGCCTGGAGCCGGTGACCGTCACCGACCCGCAGTCCCACACCTACCTGCCGGACGTGGCCGCCAACGCCTGGGACGCCGGTGTCGATCGCAGCATGATCCCGATCTGCCAGGACGGCGACGACTACTACTGCGTCGAGGAAGACGGCACCGTGGTGCTGTGGTCCGGCGAAGAAGAACTGGTCACCGAAGAAACCTGGGAATCGGTCTGGCACTGGGCGCGGGACGTCTGGCTGGAAAGCTGATCCAGAGCGCGCGTGTGGCGAGGGAGCTTGCTCCCGCTGGGCTGCTTCGCAGCCCCCCGACATTAGCCACTAGTGCTCCGCCGTATCCTTATGGTTATCCAGCGTCTCCAGCAAGGCGACCTGCATCCGCGTATGCACGCGGATGAACCAACGCCAGAGCACGGCAGCCACCGCCGCCGTGACTACGGCGATCAACACCAGCAACTTGTTGGTTGGCAGAATACTGGCCGATAAGGCTGCCAATAGCAGGAAGATCACCAGCAACGACAGGATCGGGATCAACTCCGCAATCACCCGCCGCACGCGCTGGGTATGCCGCCCGGCCATCTCCGGCTTCACGCTCATCTCCGCCAACAGCATCGACAGCGCCTTGAGCTTGCGATAAGCCGCAATCAAAAACGGCAGCGATAACAGCAACGCCCCGCCCCAGATCAACGCCTTCTGCCAGCTTGGATCACTGATCCAGCTTTGCAGATAACCGCCAATGCGCACTGCAAAAAAGCTGCCGGCGAAGAAGATCGCCACCACCAGCGCCAGGTTCACCCCCACTTGCAGGATGATCTTGCGGATCATCGACGCCAGCATCGCGCCTTCACCCTGGGGCTGAATGCTGCGCAGCCACTCGCCGTACAGGCCGAACACCCGGCTCATGCGCTTGGGCATCACCGCCGCGATCTTCAATGACAGTGGGTCGGCCCCCCGGATCAGGTAAGGCGTGAGCAAGGTTGTGATCGCCGAAACCGCCACCGCCACCGGGTAGAGGAAGTCGCTGGTCACCTGCAGCGTCATCCCCAACGCCGCGATAATGAAGGAAAACTCACCAATCTGTGACAACCCCATACCTACTCGCAACGAGGTTCGGCCATCATTGCCGGCGATAAATGCCCCCAGGCCGCAGGACAACATCTTGCCCAGCACCACCGCCACCGTGATCACCGCAATCGGCCAGGCGTATTGCAGGAGGATATGCGGGTCGATCATCAGGCCGATGGCGACAAAGAAGATCGCACTGAACATGTCGCGAACCGGCT
Source organism: Pseudomonas sp. RP-B7 (assembly GCF_059803535.1). Classification (NCBI taxonomy): domain Bacteria; kingdom Pseudomonadati; phylum Pseudomonadota; class Gammaproteobacteria; order Pseudomonadales; family Pseudomonadaceae; genus Pseudomonas; species Pseudomonas sp. RP-B7. Next base: position 1,669 of record NZ_JAPFHC010000006.1, on the reverse strand, counting down.
CGATCAGGCGCTCGATGTCGAGCAACTGCTTCGATTCGGCCATGATCGCGCCAATCAGGAACGCGCCCAGCACCATGCTGTATTCCAGCTTGACCACCAGCAGACAGAAACCGAAACACAGGCCCAATACGGTGATCAGCAACATCTCGTTGCTTTCGAACTTGGCCACGTAGGCCAGCAGGCGCGGTACCAGCAGGATGCCAATGACCAGCGCGACGATCATGAACAGCGACAGCTTGCCAACGGTGGAGAACACCTCGCCGGAGCTGACCGTGCCACTGACGGCGATGCTCGACAGCAAGGCAATGATGCCGATACCAAGGATGTCTTCGACGATCAGCACGCCGAAAATCAACTGGGCAAAGCGTTGGTTCTTCATCTTCAGGTCGTTGAGCGCCTTGACGATGATGGTGGTGGAAGAGATTGCCAGGATCGCGCCGAGGAATAGCGAGTCCATGGTATTCCAGTCGAACCAGCGGCCGATCTCGTAGCCGATCCAGATCATCAGGATGATCTCCAGGAACGCCGCGATAAACGCCGTGGCCCCGACCTTGAACAGCTTGCGCAGGCTGAACTCCAGGCCCAGGCAGAACATCAGGAAGATCACCCCCAGCTCGGCGAGGGTCTTGATCGTGTCTTCATCGTGGATCAGGCCAAACGGCGGGGTATGCGGGCCGATGATGAAGCCGGCGACGATGTAGCCCAGCACCACCGGCTGCTTGAAGCGATGAAACAGGATGGTGACCACCCCTGCCACCAGCATGATCACGGCCAGGTCCTGGATAAAGCTGATGGCGTGCATGGCGAGGGGCTCCTTGAGGGTACTGGTGCTTTTCCCACTTCCGTTCGCGCCGCTGAAATGTCGCAAAGCGCGGAAGGAAAAGTCTGCCGAAATCGTAAGAAATGCCCTGAGACGGGCTTTTGCAGGTTAACACCGCGACTTCCGGCAGAAAGCCGGTGCAATATATGGAAACAGATCGGCCAGCGCGTGACGGCAAGCCGCCCGCCGGCGTCCCGTTATGGATGGCGCAGTAAAGATTCCAGCACCCGCAGAGGTGCCCCCCAACAGATGCCTACAACCCGTGAGTGTGCTATGGAACCCGGAAACGCCCAGCTGTCGATGACGGTGCTGATGACCCCTGATATGGCCAACTTCTCTGGCAATGTCCACGGTGGCACCCTGCTCAAGTACCTCGACGAAGTGGCCTACGCCTGCGCGAGCCGTTATGCCGGTCGCTACGTAGTGACATTGTCCGTAGACCAAGTGATTTTTCGCGAGCCGATCCATGTCGGTGAGCTGGTGACCTTCCTCGCCTCGGTCAACTACACCGGCAACACCTCGATGGAGGTGGGTATCAAGGTGGTGACCGAAAACATCCGCGAGCGCTCAGTGCGCCACACCAACAGCTGCTTTTTCACCATGGTGGCTGTGGACGACCAGCGCAAACCGGCCGCCGTGCCGCCGCTGCAACCGCACAACAGCGAAGACAAGCGCCGTTTCGTGCAGGCCCAGCAACGTCGGCAGATTCGCCAGGAGCTGGAAAAGCGTTATCAGGAAATCAAAGGCTGAGGCGCTGACAATCCCAGGGTGTAAACCGGGTCAAATGTGGGAGCGGGCTTGCTCGCGAATACGGTGGTTCAGTTGGAACATCTTTGACTGACACACCGC
>NZ_JAPFHC010000068.1:0-1270 GCF_059803535.1 Pseudomonas sp. RP-B7 | reverse complement strand
TTACATATCTAACCGGGGACATGGTTTACAGGTTAATACGCATGATCAGGAGGTAACTGATCATGCCCTGGAACCAAGAGTCTCCCATGGATCAACGAATCAAACTGGTCATCGACTGGCTTTCTGGTGACTTCAGCAAAAGCCAGCTAGCTCGGCGCTTCGACGTCAGTCGACCAACTGTAGATAAATGGATCTCTCGTCACGTTGACGGCGATTTGAAGTCGTTGGCAGAGCTGTCTCGACGACCTCATACCAGCCCAAACAAGACTGACGATGAGATCTTGGCTCGCATAGTGGCGATGAAAGAAGCGCACGATAAATGGGGGCCGAAGAAGCTTGTCAGGCTATTACGAATCGAGGATCCGTCAGTCGCCTGGCCATCGCCCAGCACGGCAGGCCAATGGCTTGACCGGCTTGGGCTGGTCAGTAAACGGCGCTTCAAGCGACGGCACAGCACTGCTCACAGGGAAATGCGCGAAGCCAACGAGCCCAACAAGACGTGGTGCGTTGATTACAAGGGGCAGTTCAAGATGCTCAACGCCCAGATGTGCTATCCCCTGACCGTTACGGACCATGCCTCTCGCTTGATTTTGGCCTGCAGGGCCCACCCCAAAATCATGACCTTGCCCGTCAAACAGGCATTCGAGAGGCTTTTTCAAGAGTACGGGATGCCGGAAGTCATTCGCTCTGACAACGGCGTTCCTTTTGCTTCTCCAGGCCTGGCAAGAATGTCCACACTGGCAGTTTGGTGGATCCGCCTGGGTATCTACCCGGAGCGAACCATGCCGGGAAGACCTGCCCAGAACGGCCGGCACGAACGGATGCATCGTAGTTTGAAGTTTGAGTTGCCACTGGGGAAAAACCTGATTGAGCAGCAGCTCCTGCTGGAGCATTTTCGACATGAATTCAACTACATACGACCTCACGAGGCGCTGGGCATGAAGCGCCCGGGTGAGGTATATGTGCCGTCTACTCGACCTTATCCAGGATGTCTGCCGGATGTGGAGTATGCCGCGGAAATGAAAGTACGAAGCGTCAGACAGAACGGCTCAATCATGTGGAAAGGAAAGTTGTTGTTTGTAAGCGAAGCGCTATCAGGAGAGCGGATTGCGCTCAAAGAAGTTGAAGATGATGTTTGGGATCTGTACCTGTGTGACTATCCCCTAGGGAGGCTTGGACGAGGCATGAGCCGCGTCCAAGCCTAAAATGTGTAAACGATGTCCCCGGTTTCAGATGTAAAGGATGTCTACGGTTCTACACCCGCGCTGGG
>NZ_JAPFHC010000066.1:0-2321 GCF_059803535.1 Pseudomonas sp. RP-B7 | reverse complement strand
TAGTCGCTGGGAATAGACCCGAAACCGGGCGATCTATCCATGGGCAGGTTGAAGGTTGGGTAACACTAACTGGAGGACCGAACCGACTACCGTTGAAAAGTTAGCGGATGACCTGTGGATCGGAGTGAAAGGCTAATCAAGCTCGGAGATAGCTGGTTCTCCTCGAAAGCTATTTAGGTAGCGCCTCATGTATCACTGTAGGGGGTAGAGCACTGTTTCGGCTAGGGGGTCATCCCGACTTACCAAACCGATGCAAACTCCGAATACCTACAAGTGCCGAGCATGGGAGACACACGGCGGGTGCTAACGTCCGTCGTGAAAAGGGAAACAACCCAGACCGTCAGCTAAGGTCCCAAAGTTATGGTTAAGTGGGAAACGATGTGGGAAGGCTTAGACAGCTAGGAGGTTGGCTTAGAAGCAGCCACCCTTTAAAGAAAGCGTAATAGCTCACTAGTCGAGTCGGCCTGCGCGGAAGATGTAACGGGGCTCAAACCATACACCGAAGCTACGGGTATCACGTAAGTGATGCGGTAGAGGAGCGTTCTGTAAGCCTGTGAAGGTGAGTTGAGAAGCTTGCTGGAGGTATCAGAAGTGCGAATGCTGACATGAGTAACGACAATGGGTGTGAAAAACACCCACGCCGAAAGACCAAGGTTTCCTGCGCAACGTTAATCGACGCAGGGTTAGTCGGTCCCTAAGGCGAGGCTGAAAAGCGTAGTCGATGGAAAACAGGTTAATATTCCTGTACTTCTGGTTATTGCGATGGAGGGACGGAGAAGGCTAGGCCAGCTTGGCGTTGGTTGTCCAAGTTTAAGGTGGTAGGCTGAGATCTTAGGTAAATCCGGGATCTTAAGGCCGAGAGCTGATGACGAGTTAACTTTTAGTTAACGAAGTGGTTGATGCCATGCTTCCAAGAAAAGCTTCTAAGCTTCAGGTAACCAGGAACCGTACCCCAAACCGACACAGGTGGTTGGGTAGAGAATACCAAGGCGCTTGAGAGAACTCGGGTGAAGGAACTAGGCAAAATGGCACCGTAACTTCGGGAGAAGGTGCGCCGGTGAGGGTGAAGGACTTGCTCCGTAAGCTCATGCCGGTCGAAGATACCAGGCCGCTGCGACTGTTTATTAAAAACACAGCACTCTGCAAACACGAAAGTGGACGTATAGGGTGTGACGCCTGCCCGGTGCCGGAAGGTTAATTGATGGGGTTAGCTAACGCGAAGCTCTTGATCGAAGCCCCGGTAAACGGCGGCCGTAACTATAACGGTCCTAAGGTAGCGAAATTCCTTGTCGGGTAAGTTCCGACCTGCACGAATGGCGTAACGATGGCGGCGCTGTCTCCACCCGAGACTCAGTGAAATTGAAATCGCTGTGAAGATGCAGTGTATCCGCGGCTAGACGGAAAGACCCCGTGAACCTTTACTATAGCTTTGCACTGGACTTTGAATTTGCTTGTGTAGGATAGGTGGGAGGCTTTGAAGCGTGGACGCCAGTTCGCGTGGAGCCATCCTTGAAATACCACCCTGGCAACTTTGAGGTTCTAACTCAGGTCCGTTATCCGGATCGAGGACAGTGTATGGTGGGTAGTTTGACTGGGGCGGTCTCCTCCTAAAGAGTAACGGAGGAGTACGAAGGTGCGCTCAGACCGGTCGGAAATCGGTCGTAGAGTATAAAGGCAAAAGCGCGCTTGACTGCGAGACAGACACGTCGAGCAGGTACGAAAGTAGGTCTTAGTGATCCGGTGGTTCTGTATGGAAGGGCCATCGCTCAACGGATAAAAGGTACTCCGGGGATAACAGGCTGATACCGCCCAAGAGTTCATATCGACGGCGGTGTTTGGCACCTCGATGTCGGCTCATCACATCCTGGGGCTGAAGCCGGTCCCAAGGGTATGGCTGTTCGCCATTTAAAGTGGTACGCGAGCTGGGTTTAGAACGTCGTGAGACAGTTCGGTCCCTATCTGCCGTGGACGTTTGAGATTTGAGAGGGGCTGCTCCTAGTACGAGAGGACCGGAGTGGACGAACCTCTGGTGTTCCGGTTGTCACGCCAGTGGCATTGCCGGGTAGCTATGTTCGGAATAGATAACCGCTGAAAGCATCTAAGCGGGAAACTAGCCTCAAGATGAGATCTCACTGGAACCTTGAGTTCCCTGAAGGGCCGTCGAAGACTACGACGTTGATAGGTTGGGTGTGTAAGCGCTGTGAGGCGTTGAGCTAACCAATACTAATTGCCCGTGAGGCTTGACCATATAACACCCAAGCAATTTGCGTCGAAAGGCCAGATTGCGGTGTGTGAAGACGAAATGAACCGAAAGTTCGACG
>NZ_JAPFHC010000065.1:0-2921 GCF_059803535.1 Pseudomonas sp. RP-B7 | reverse complement strand
CCCCCCCCCCCCCCCCCCCCCCCCCCCCCCCCCCCCCCCCCCCCCCCCCCCCCCCCCCCCCCCCCCCCCCCCCCCCACAAAAGCCCCGCACCCACAGGGGGGGCCATTGTTCTTGGGGTTGGGGACTAAACCCTGAACTGATCCATTAATTTCATCTGCTGGCTGGCCAATGCATTCAGTTGGCTGCTGATCGCCGCCGACTCGGTGGCCTGGCCGGTGAGTGTCTCGGTCACCGTACGGATCGCCGAGACGTTGCGGTTGACCTCTTCGGCCACCGCACTCTGTTGCTCGGCGGCGCTGGCGATTTGCAGGTTCATGTCGCTGATCACCGTCACCGCATCGCTGATCTTGCCCAGCGCCTGCACCGCCTGATGGATCTGCCCGGCATTGCTCTGGGCCTGGCTCTGGCTCGAATGCATGGTCGCCACCACGCCACGGGTGCCGCTCTGGATGCGTTCGATGACCACGCGGATTTCCTCCACCGAATCCTGGGTGCGCTTGGCCAGGTTGCGCACTTCGTCGGCCACCACCGCAAAACCACGCCCGCTTTCGCCGGCGCGTGCCGCTTCAATCGCCGCGTTGAGCGCCAGCAGGTTGGTCTGCTCGGCAATGCTGCGGATCACTTCCAGCACGGAGCCAATCTGCTCGCTGTTCACCGCTAGCGCCTCGACTTCGCCCACGGCCTTGCTGACTTCTTCGGCCAGGGTGGTGATGTCGCGGGTGCTTTGCTCGATGATCGACATGCCCTCACGCGCCGACTGATCGGCGCCCCGTGCCGCGCTGGCGGCATTGGAGGCGCTGTTGGCGACGTCATGGGCGGTGGCGCTCATTTCATTCGAGGCGGTGGCTACCTGGTCGATTTCGCGGAACTGCACCTGCATGCCTTCGCTGGTCTGGCGCGCGATGGCCGAGGATTGGTCGGCCGTACCGCGTGCCTCGGTGATGCTTTGCTTGATCTGCGCGATGGTCGGTTGCAGCTTGTCGAGGAAGCGGTTGAACCAGTTCGCCAACTCGCCCAATTCGTCTTTTTTGCTATAGGTCAGGCGTTGGGTGAGGTCGCCGTCGCCGCTGGCGATGTCCTTGAGCATGGCGGCCACGCTGTTGATCGGGCGGGTCACGCCGGTGGCGGTCAGCCAGATCAGCAGCAAGCCCAGCAGGCCAGCGGCGGCGGCCACCAGCAGGGCCTTGAGCGTACCGGCTGCCTGGGCGTTGTCGAGTACCCCTTGCAACTTGACGCTATCGGCGAGCATCACCGCTTTTGGCAGCTTGATCACCACGCCCCAGGCTTTGGCGTCGGCAATCGGCTTGACCGGGTACACGGCGCGGATGGTGTCAGCCTGTTCGCGGATCATGGGTTTATCACTGGCCAGCAACTGCACGATTTCCTTGCCCTCGGCGCCGAGGGTGTCGACCAGGTTCTTGCCGACCTTGGCCGGCTCGCCGCTGTAGGCGGCAATCAGGCCGGTGCTGGAGAGAATCTCCAGGTGCGCTGCGCCGTTGAACAGGTCCTTCTGCGCAGCGTCGGCGGTTGCTTGCAGGGCGGTGAGGGCGATGTCGACACCGATGACGCCGATGAGTTTGCCCTCCACGATCAGCGGCGAGGCGATGGTGGTCATGAGTACCTTTTTGCCGGCCACCGTATCCTCATACGGGTCCAGCAAGCAGGTATTGCGGGTGTCCCGTGGGCAGGTGTACCAGATGTTGTAGGGCGTACCGTTGAGGGTGAGGGTGGTCTTGTTCAAGTCTTCTTCGACCATGATGGTGTTCAAGCCTTCACCGCCGGCACGGCTCCAATAGCTGGAGAAGCGTCCTTTTTCGTTGGAGACGCGCGCCTTGTCATCGACGAATTCGCTGTCTTTGCCGTCGAGGCCGTTGGGCTCGAATGACAGCCAGAAACCCAGCACTTTGCTGTTGCGATCGAAGGTGGTTTTCAGGCTCTGGTTGATTTCTTCGCGCAGTGCGCCGGCTTCCAGGCCACGCTTGCTGGCCATGATGCGCAAATCCTTGATTTGGTCGGCCAGCGCGGTCAGCGCCATCAGGCTGTCGCCGAAGGTTTTTTGCAACTGCACCGCTTGCTCGGCGGCCCTGGCTTGCAGCAGTTGTTCCACGCTGGCGGTGAGCATGCGCGAGCTTGAATCGCTGACCAACAGATCATTCTGGTTGGTGTTGTAGATATTGATGCTGACGACCAGCGCTATCACCCCCAACAGGCAAAGGCCGGACAGCAGCACGATTTTCAGGCGGATGGAGAGGGTGTTGAACATAGGCTCACTCGCGAGTGGAGTTGTTGGAAGGCACGCAGTGCAGGCCAAGTCCCTTCAGCGCTATGTCTGAAACATCGGCGTAACAAATTTATTCATGAGCAGCAGGCGATGAGCGGTAGGAAAACACCTACAGCCTGCGTTACACGGGCTGTGCGAGTCGTTCGGGGCGAGACCAGATCCACAGGTTGCCCAGGCTCATTCCGGCAATCGCCAGGTAGATCGGCCAGCCGTGATCGAGCATCACCAGCATCAGGCCGGCGCAGAGCAGCATGCTCACGGTGGCGCTGACCTTGGCGCGCCGGGCGATGATCTTGCCGTTGCGCCAATTGAACAGGATCGGCCCGAACAGGCGGTGGTTCTCCAGCCAGGCGCTGAGGCGTGGCGAGCTTTTGGTGGCGGCCCAGGCGGCCAGCAGGATGAATTCAGTGGTGGGCAAACCCGGCACGACAATCGCGATCAACCCAATGCCCAGGCTGACGTAGGCCAGCAGGCCGAAGAGGAGCCGGGCGATTTTCGAGGTGGATTGGGTTTTGCCGGTCATGGGGGTATCGCAGGGATTCAATATGAAATGAGACCAGAATGTGGGGGGGGGGGGGGGGGGGGGGGGGGGGGGGGGGGGGGGGGGGGGGGGGGGGGGGGGGGGGGGGGGGGGGGGGG
>NZ_JAPFHC010000064.1:0-3726 GCF_059803535.1 Pseudomonas sp. RP-B7 | reverse complement strand
GGCGGTGTGTCAGATACAGACTTGCTGGCTGACCCACCGCCTTCGCGGGCAAGCCCGCTCCCACAGGTTGAACTGTGTACACGTTGATTGAGTGGTGTCCTGACAACACAGACGAGGAATGTTAGCTTGCTTGGCATTCTTCCGTAGTCGATGAGCCCGCCTGCAATGAAAAAGACCGTCCTCGCCTTCAGCCGTATCACCCCGCCAATGATCGAACGCCTGCAACAGGATTTCGAGGTGATCGCGCCCAATCCCAAACTGGGTGACATCAACGCGCAGTTCAACGAAGCCCTGCCCCACGCCCACGGTTTGATCGGCGTGGGTCGCAAGCTGGGCCGCGCGCAGCTCGAAGGCGCCGGCAAGCTGGAAGTGGTCTCCAGCGTCTCGGTGGGCTACGACAACTACGATGTGCCCTACTTCAATGAACGCGGGATCATGCTCACCAACACCCCTGACGTGCTCACCGAAAGCACCGCCGACCTGGCCTTCGCCCTGCTGATGAGCAGCGCGCGCCGCGTCGCCGAGCTGGACGCCTGGACCAAGGCCGGCCAGTGGAAAGCCAGCGTCGGCGCAGCGTTGTTCGGTTGCGATGTGCACGGCAAGACCCTGGGCATCGTCGGCATGGGCAATATCGGCGCGGCCGTGGCCCGTCGCGGGCACCTGGGGTTCAACATGCCGATCCTGTACAGCGGCAACAGCCGCAAGACCGAGCTGGAACAAACGCTGGGCGCACAGTTGCGCAGCCTTGACCAGTTGCTGGCCGAAGCGGATTTCGTCTGCCTGGTGGTGCCGTTGAGCGACAAGACCCGTCACCTGATCAGCACCCGCGAGCTGGGCTTGATGAAATCCAGCGCGATCCTGATCAACATCTCCCGTGGCCCGGTGGTGGATGAACCGGCACTGATCGAAGCGCTGCAAACCCAGCGGATTCGCGGGGCGGGACTGGATGTGTATGAGCAGGAGCCCCTGGCGCAATCGCCGCTGTTCCAACTGAGCAATGCAGTGACCTTGCCGCACATCGGCTCGGCGACAGATGAAACCCGCGAAGCCATGGCCAATCGTGCGTTGGACAACTTGCGCAGTGCCCTACTGGGCCAGCGTCCGCAGGATCTGGTGAACCCGCAAGTGTGGAAAGGCTGACCTCTCACTACGGTGGGCAGGTGCTTCTGGGGGGAGTTGGCTTGCCTGCTCCCACAGAAACCCGCCCGATACAAAACCCGGTTAAAGCCTGGCGCCCTCAAGTCGATAACTCGGTATAGATCGTCATCCCTGATCCTCAGAAGGTTTTTATGTCCACCACCAAAGCCCGCGCAGACTCACTCTCGCTTCTGCTCTTTACCTTACGTAGCGGCAAGCTGATGGCGATCAACCTGCTGAAAGTCAGCGAAATCATTCCCTGCCCGCCGCTGACCAAGCTGCCGGAGTCCCACCCCCACGTCAAAGGCATCGCCATCCTGCGCGGAGCCTCGCTGTCGGTGATCGACCTGAGCCGCGCCCTCGGCGAAATGCCCCTGCAAGACCCGGACGGCGGCTGCCTGATCGTCACTGACGTCAGCCGTTCCAAGCAGGGCCTGCATGTACAGGCGGTGAGCAAGATCGTGCACTGCCTGACCACCGATATCCGCCCGCCGCCCTACGGCTCCGGCGGCAACCGCGCGTTTATCACCGGGGTCACCCAGGTCGAAGGTGGCTTGGTACAAGTGCTGGATATTGAAAAAGTCATCCACGGCATCGCCCCGGCGCCGGTTGAAGCAGCGCCGACCGACCTGACCATGGAAGAAGCCGAAGTGCTGGGCAACGCCCGCATCTTGGTGGTGGATGACAGCCAGGTCGCCCTGCAGCAATCGGTACACACCCTGCGTAACCTCGGCCTGACCTGTCACACCGCGCGCAGTGCCAAGGAGGCCATCGATGTGCTGCTGGAGCTGCAAGGCACGGCCGAGCAGATCAATGTGGTGGTATCGGACATCGAGATGTCCGAAATGGACGGTTACGCCCTCACCCGCACCCTGCGTGAAACCCCGGATTTCAAAGACCTCTACGTGCTGTTGCACACCTCCCTGGACAGCGCGATGAACAGCGAAAAAGCCCGCCTGGCCGGGGCCGATTCGGTGCTGACCAAGTTTTCTTCGCCGGAACTGACCAAGTGCCTGGTGATCGCCGCCCAGACTGTGGCGCAAAAAGGCCTGTAAGCGGTGAGCGAGTATTTCCAGCTGCTGCGCCGCGACCTCACCGCCAGCCTGCCCGCGCCGCAATGGCCGGCGGGTACGCAGTTGGATCACTACCGCGACGCGCTGGCCCCGGCGATTCATGCAGTGTTGCGCATGACCCAGGACCAAGGCGGTGGCCGCGTACCCGGCCTGGATGAATGGCGACACCAGTTTGTCACCGACGCCGAATTCGACCCGACGCTGTGCCTGGTAGCCAGCAACGCCGACGGTATTCTCGGCGTGGCGCAATGCTGGACCAGCGCGTTTATCAAGAATCTCGCCATACACCCCTGCGCCCAGGGCCAGGGGCTGGGCCGTGCGTTGTTGCTGCACTGCTTCCAGGTGTTCAAGCAACGCGGCGAACCCTACGTGGATCTCAAGGTGCTGGAGAGCAACCTGCGCGCACGCAAGCTCTATGAAAGCGCTGAAATGAGATTCGTCCTACGCGATGTCGTCGCAGCAGACTGATAGGCACTGGCGCACAACTTGCTTCCAGACAGGCTGAGCGGTGGACAGAGGTAAAAACCCGTCACCGCTCAAGTGTGCCCTCTGACCTAGCCTGGTGACAGATCTGCCATGAACACTCATTTTTCCTGCGTCGGTTGCGGCAAATGCTGCAGCGACCACCACGTCCCCCTGACCCTCGATGAAGCCCGCATGTGGGCGGCGGACGGCGGCCAGGTCATCGTGCTCGTGGAAGGTTTTCTCGCCAGCGGCCTGGGCTTGCCCGCCCAGCAACGCGAGCATGCCGAACGCCGTTCGGTGGTGGTGCCCTGCGGCAACACCGAGGCGTTGCTGGCCATCACCTTTGCCGCCTACAACGCCGGGCGTTGCCGGAATCTTGACGCAGACAACCTGTGCCGCATCTATGAGCGGCGGCCGTTGGTGTGTCGGATCTATCCGATGGAGATCAACCCGCACATCCCGTTGAACCCCGCGGCCAAGGAATGCCCACCGGAATCCTGGGAACAGGGCCCGGCGCTGATCGTCGGTGGCGAACTGGCGGACCCGCAGTTGGCCGCCTTGATCCAGCGCTCGCGCCAGGCCGACCGCGATGACGTCCAGACCAAAGAAGCCGTGTGCGCCTTACTCGGCCTGCGCACCACGGCGCTCAAGGGCGATGGGTTTACCGCGTACCTGCCGGACATGGGCGCGTTTGCCCAGGCGCTTGAATTGGCGACGCAACGGCCGGCCGTGGCCAATGAGTGGGTGTTTCATGTGTCCGGGATGGACATTGCCGAGCAACTGCTGGATGCGGGGGCGCAGATTGCTACCGAGGTGCCGGCCAACTATGCGTTTATTTCGTTGAGGGCGGCGTAGGCAGTACCGGCCCCTTCGCGGGCAAGCCCGCTCCCACAGGTGATCGGTGTTGGCGGGCTGTCAGTGCTCGGCTGCAGATCCCCAGGCACTGCCTATCCCCTGTGGGAGCTGTCGAGCCCTAGCGAGGCTGCGAAGGCGGTGGCACTGTTGATAGAGGTGTTGGCTGAACCGCCGCTTTCGCGGGCAAGCCCGCTCC
>NZ_JAPFHC010000063.1:0-4300 GCF_059803535.1 Pseudomonas sp. RP-B7 | reverse complement strand
GCCGAACACCATGCGGAGCGGCATCGCAGCTACCTCTACGAACCGGACAGCTTTCGCCCGCTGGCCCTGCTGGAAGGTTTCGGTCCTACAAAAACCAAGTCGTACCACTACCAACTGGACCACCTCGGCACACCTCAGGAACTGACAAACCCCGACGGCGAAATCGTCTGGTCTGCGCACTACCGTGCCTACGGTGAAATCACCCGTCTCGACGTCGGAACAATCGATAACCCGCTGCGTTTTCAGGGCCAATATTTCGACGCGGAAAGCGGGCTGCACTACAACCGGCATCGCTACTACAATCCGGATATTGGGCGTTATCTGACGCCGGACCCGGTGAAGCTGGCGGGTGGGATAAATGGGTATCGGTATGTGCCCAATCCTACGGGGTGGGTGGATCCGTTAGGGTTGAGCACGTGTCCGGGCGGCGATGGATGCAAACCAAAAGATCACGTCGAGGCTCCGGAGCAAAACGCTAGGATTAATGAGGGTGATGTAGCGCCGCCTAAAGGCTCTGACACCACACTGTCAAGAAACGGGGCGTTTAGAAGAGCGAAAGAGATTGGAGGCATACCGCAAAACACTCAGCCGATAAAAGTGTATCGGGAGCCAATTCGTGATCAGGATCGTCATATCATGGGCCGGGTATACGTGTTCAGCTTGAAAAAAAATCACTTCACCAAAATTTATGAGCATTCACTAGGTCACGCACAGGGTAATCATGGGCCACATTTCAACACTAAAAACACAGCTGATGAAATCAAGGTACCTTTGAAAACTGGTGACGACTCACACACATACTTCAAGAGATAGAAAATGAGCACCGTATATATAAACGAAATCGGAGTAAGACCTTGGGAAAGCATACAGCCAACCCAAGACACCCGTTTCACCACTACGACATTAATAGACCATGACTTTCAAAGCGTCTGGACGTCATGGTGCAACATAATGGAAAACCTTTCATCAGAATGGCCCTTCAAAAGAGAGTGGCGTTCATCAACGACTGCCACCTTCAACTCAAGAACCGAAGAATATCTATTCATAAAAAACGCAACAAAAACACTTCAAGCCGGAGACCTGTGCAAGAAAAACGAAAAAACCAACATCTATTCCACAATCAAAAACCGACCAAGCAACCCAAGAGAGATAGAAAACCTAGCATTTGAAGGTTCCCACGACGTACTTCTGCTAATTCAAAAAAACACTCATGAAATACATGAACTCTGGTCTCAAATGACAATATTTGAAAGTCAAATCACACCCGACAACATAAGCACATTCCTAGCGTCGTCGACTGACAACTTGCTATGTAGATTTTACGATTCAGAAACACATGCCGCCGCCCAGTTCATATACCAGGCAACGAAGAAAAATATAGTTATACTAGACACAATAGAAAGCTTATTTAAAAAAATAAACATCAAGGACGTTCACCACTACATAAACAGAACCCAAAAAATATAAATACTGCAAATACAATGCGGACCTTGCTATCCCAACCCAAAAAGCAACACTGCCAGCAAGACCGAAAAAATCCACTATCGAAAAACAAAATGAAAATACGTGTCACCGAAGTCCGCTCCATCAAGAACACTATCCATGTGAGCTTCCTCTCATCCGCTGGAAGTGGCACCGCCGCATGGATCGGCATTCAGCCCATAGCGGGCAAGGAATTGGATGTCGAGTTCGATCTGGATGAGCTTTTTTCCTGGGGGGAAAACCTCACAGCATCACCTCGCAAATCACCACATATCGCCATCATCAATGGCGCGACCCATATAACGGCTGAAATGGCCCAAAACACAGACGAAGAATGGGTGGCACTCAAACTAGAGGACTCATTAATCTTCATTGAACTAAGCGAACCAATCACTCAAAAATCGGGTTTTATTGAAATAAGAGTTACCCGTGCAAACCTATATCCAACAAATATCTGAGTACTATAACCTTCACCAACAAGCCCCCCCCACAGCTTGAACTCACCAAAAAGCGCAATCCGTGGGGCAAGAAATCACCGATTCAAAGTCCGCCCATTCATCCGACTCCCCCCCCTCCTTCAACACCCGCAACTCCAGATGCTGCAACAACATAATCGTCTTCCCATCCACAATATCCCCACTCTGCACCATCCCCAGCGCCTGCTCAAACCCCAACTCCAGCACCTCAATATCCTCGCCCTCCGCCTCCAATCCACCGCCTGCCCCCACTTGATCGGCCGGTTGATACTCACCGAAAAAGAAGTGAATCCGCTCCGTCACCGACCCCGGGCTCATGAACGCCGCATAGATCTTCTCCACATGGCCGACGCGATACCCCGTCTCTTCCTCCGCCTCCAGGCGAATACGCTCTTCCGGGCTGGCGTTGTCCAGTAACCCGGCAGCGGCCTCGATCAGGTAGCCGTGGTAATCATTGACGTAGGTGGGCATGCGGTACTGGCGGATCAGCAACGGCTGCATGCCCACACTGTCACCCAACAGCAAAACCACCTCTACCGGCGGCAGTACGACTACGACAAATCCGGCAACCTGAACCGCGTTCTCGACACCTGCAAAGGCGAACATCACTACAGCTACGACCCTCTCAATCGCCTCACCCGAGCCGACCATTCCCAGGACCGCCAGGAACGTTTCGTACACGAGCCGGCCGGCAACCTGATCCGTGAGCGTCGCGGCAAGGGTCAGCAGCTTGTCACCGAGTACCGCTACGACTGTCAGCATCGGTTAATCAGCGTCATCACCGCCAACGGGCCAAGCGCCAGCTACCGCTACGACCCCTTTGGCCGGCGCATCAGCAAAACCGTTGAAGGCATGACAACGGAGTTCTTCTGGCAAGGCGACAAACTGATCGCCGAACACCACGCGGAACGGCATCGCAGCTACCTCTACGAACCGGACAGCTTTCGCCCGCTGGCACTGCTGGAAGGCTTCGGTCCCAACGACACCAAACCCTACCACTACCAACTGGATCACCTTGGAACCCCCCAGGAACTGACAAACCCCGATGGCGAAATCGTCTGGTCTGCGCACTACCGTGCCTACGGTGAAATAGCCCGTCTCGATGTGGGAATAATCGATAATCCGCTGCGTTTCCAGGGCCAATATTTCGACGCGGAAAGCGGGCTGCACTACAACCGGCATCGCTACTACAATCCGGATATTGGGCATTATCTGACGCCGGACCCGGTGAAGCTGGCGGGTGGGATCAATGGGTATCGGTATGTGCCCAATCCTACGGGGTGGGTGGATCCGTTAGGGTTGAGCACGTGTCCGGGGGCTGACGACTGCAAGCCCACTACGAAAGAACAAAATTCTCTTCATGCCACAAAAGTTGATCTGGGTGAACCAGCAGTCCCACAACCCAGTGTTACACCACGACAAGCCCGAATTGAAGAATTAACCGAGGCAAATGCAAAGCGTAGAATATTGGAACACGAGAAAAAGTACGACATGCACATGGCAGGTAAACACGGTCCAGAAGTGAGTGAAGCTAAGCTGAGACAACGGTCAATAGACGGAGAAGACCCAATCACAGGTAGAGTCCCGATGAGAAGAGGGGGAGGTCCGAGTTCGCAATTTAAAAGTTGGAAACTTCAACTACAGGCATGGACGAAGGCAACATCAAGGGAAGAAAGAGGACTGCCTCGCTACACAGACATTGACAACAACACAAACGATATTGTCCGCATAGAACTTCCGGGCGCCGGCCGCGGTTATAGGCCGAACAGAAGAGACGAAAACAATCCACTTTTTAATCCATCAATGAATGGTGCAGAAATGAAGTTCCGAGAGGATGGCACGCCCTTCACCCTATTCCCAATTAAGGAGTAAAAAATGTTATTCCACCCACATTCCAAACACATTCCTTTCGATGCAAACTTATATTACTTCGTGGGAATATTTGACATTTACGACCGAGAAGAAACCAAGGGCGTAGAGCTGCACCAATATGACCCTAACGATAAAAAAGATAGAGAAACCCTCATCATAAAATACTGCCTGGACCCCTACATCAAGCTTTCTTATCGGCACAGATATAAGCTAGTAGAAAATTTATCGTTAGCTCTAAACACCGACAATTTCGACTTCCATTCTTTCTTTGAAAATGACCCAGAAGAAAATTCAACTATGGCCTGGGACGAAACCGAAATAGCCGACCCCCGAGGCTTCTTCGCCGACATCTACCGAATCGCCAACGAAGTCTGGAAAGACGACCTCCAAAAAGCCAGCCAAGAAGACCCATCAACCTGGTAACACCACCAAACCCTGTAGTGAGCGAGCTTGCTCGCGCCGGGCCGCGC
>NZ_JAPFHC010000062.1:0-5010 GCF_059803535.1 Pseudomonas sp. RP-B7 | reverse complement strand
TTTCCCGGGGATGATCAACCGACGTCCTACGAGCATGACAACGGCTTCGTACGGGTAGTCCGGCGTGGCGACGCGGTATGGAAATACGAGCGTAACGATCAGGGCGATGTCACCCGCCGGACTGATCCTGACGGCCATGTCACGGACTACAGCTACAACCAACATGGGCAACTGACGGGAGTTTGGTATCCCGATAACAGCTGCCATCGGCTGGTGTGGAACGAGCGTGGGCAGCGGGTTGAGGAACAGTTGCCGAATGGCGGCATCAAGCGCTATCGCTATGACGACGTAGGCCGCCTGGTCTCCCGCGAGGATGAACATGGCGCGCTGACCGGGTATCAGTGGGACAGCGTGGGTCGGATGATTCGCGTGGTACTGCCGGACGGCGCCACCCGCGAATACAGCTACAACGCCTACGGAAAAGTCACCGCCGAGTGCGATGAACTGGGGCACGTCACCCGCTATGAATATGCGGATGGCCTGCACCTGATCAGCCGGCGGATCAACGCCGATGGCAGCCAGGTCAAGTACCGCTACGACAACACCCGGTTGCTGCTGACCTCGATTGAAAACGAAGCCGGTGAAACCTATGGGTTGCAGTACTACCCCAACGGCCTGATCCAGCAGGAAATCGGCTTTGACGGCCAGCGCACGACGTATGCCTACGACCTCAACGGCAACCTGCAAGAAAAGACCGAACACGGCGATGATGGCAGCCAGCTGGTCACCCGCTACGAGCGCGACTTCGCCGGGCGCCTCGTACGAAAAACCCTGCCCGACGGCAGTGTTGTGGATTACGCCTACGACCCCCAAGGCAACCTGCTTAGCGTCGACGACGGGCACTGGCCGCTGGCCTACGAGTACGACGCACAAAACCGACTCACTGCCGAACACCAAGGCTGGGGCACCTTGCGCTATGCCTACGATGCCTGCGGCCACTTGCACCACCTGCGCCTGCCAGACAACAACCGGGTGGTGTTCAACCGTGCCAAGGGGGGACACCTCGCCACCGTCGAGTTGAATGGCGAAACCCTAACCTCACACCTGTTCAAATCCGGCCAGGAACGTCAACGCCAGCAAGGCCAACTGCTAAGTCACTACCACTACGACGACCAGCAACGGCTGCATGCCCACACCGTCACCCAACAGCAGAACCACCTCTACCGGCGGCAGTACGACTACGACAAATCCGGCAACCTGAACCGCGTTCTCGACACCCGCAAAGGCGAACACCACTACAGCTACGACCCACTCAATCGCCTCACCCGCGCCGACCATTCCCAGGACCACCAGGAACGTTTCGTACACGACCCGGCCGGCAACCTGCTCATGCAAAACCGCACCGGCCCGGACGTGGTGGCGGGCAATCGGTTGATGATCCAAGGGGACCGGCACTACGACTATGACGCGTTTGGCAACCTGATCCGTGAGCGTCGCGGCAAGGGGCAGCAGCTTGTCACCGAGTATCGCTACGACTGTCAGCATCGATTAATCAGCGTCACAGCCCCCAACGGGAAAAGCGCCAGCTACCGCTACGACCCCTTTGGCCGGCGCATCAGCAAAACCGTTGAAGGCGTCACGACGGAGTTCTTCTGGCAAGGCGACAAACTGATCGCCGAACACCATGCGGAGCGGCATCGCAGCTACCTCTACGAACCGGACAGCTTTCGCCCGCTGGCCCTGCTGGAAGGCTTCGGTCCCAACGACACCAAACCCTACCATTACCAACTGGATCACCTTGGAACACCCCAGGAACTGACAAACCCCGACGGCGAAATCGTCTGGTCTGCGCACTACCGCGCCTACGGCGAAATAGCTCGTCTCGACGTGGGAGTAATCGACAACCCGCTGCGTTTTCAGGGCCAATATTTCGACGCGGAAAGCGGGCTGCACTACAACCGGTATCGCTACTACAATCCGGATATTGGGCGTTATTTGACGCCGGACCCGGTGAAGCTGGCGGGTGGGATCAATGGGTATCGGTATGTACCCAATCCTACGGGGTGGGTGGATCCGTTAGGGCTAAGCAATTGTCCGGGAGGGGACGGATGTAAACCTGATACTACGTTTCAGAATCCAAACCAGGGTGTAGATCATGGAGAACCGGCGTTACCGCAACCTACACGTGCGGAGCGGCAGGCAAGAATCGATGAACTTGCAGAAGCAAACGCCCATAGACGCTTGGACGAACTTGAAAAAGCGACACCGGGCGCACACTTTTTGGAAAAACATGGTGCACAGACAACACTCGAATCTCAGCTCGAAAGATTGAATACCGCCAAAAACCCGACGACAGGAATTATCGAAACTCATCGAACGGGCCCTTACATAGGAGAACCTAAATACCCTCCGGCTGCAACACGCTTCCTTAGCCACAGGGATCAATTGAACGCTATATATAGAGCACAGCTTATTTTCAGAAGAAATGGCAGAGCAGCATCATTAGAACCTATGGACATGGGAAAAGTTATTGGCGAGGGGTATTCCCGTGACGGAACAAGGTATAGCCAACAACGAAAAGCACGAGTCATACTAGACGCCAATGGCAAACCCAAAACTGCTTACACAGAGCAATAACCATGAAAAAAAAGCCAAGCATGTCAATAATCCGAGGATTATTGTTCACTTATGACATTGAGAATACAGACGACCTGGAAAGAGAGAGTCTTATTTGCTCAAAAGACATAAACAACGAGAAGGACCTTAACGAACTTCTTGACGAACTGACAAAGCCAGAGTTTTTATCATATACAAAATCAGAGCAAGAGTGGTTCATTGATTCGATCGAACACTATCTATCTATTAATGACAGTTTCGATGCAGTATTTAAAACCATGACAACCTACTTCCCAAAACCTGTAAGTGATCAGCAAAAATTTATGCAAACCCTTCTTAAGAAGTTGAAGCAATATGCCAATATTGATCAACCGAAAAACCAACTGTAGTGAGCGAGCTTGCTCGCTCACTCGAACAAGGGTTGAAAGCCATCCAGGAGATAAAGGCCCCTATGCGCCAAGACATCATGGAGAGCACTACCATGTAGAACTCAAACCGAATAATTTGAGTTGGAAACAGGCTGAAAAACAAAAACTGTCATTGAAGGTAAAACCCGAAAATCATTACCCAGGACAGGCTTCTTACCGGACGAACGACACCCAGGAATCTGACATGACAAAATTCCCCGTCTCTTATGGAACAGGACCGGCAAACCTGATCGAGACAGAATAATTTCTAACGATGCGAAGAGAAGTGTTCGTTATGGCCCTCACGAAATGAATAGCAAATCAAGCAAGCACTATTACCATGAAGAGACGCGGACACTGGAGCTTAATCCAACACTATGAATGTGGACAACACTGTTGTAACAGCCCCACTACCGAAGAAATAAAATGAAAATACAAGTAACTGAAGTACTTTTTGTTGAGAATACTATACGCGTGAATTTCTGCTCTTCCGTAGGGGCTGGTACCGCTACATGGGTCGGTACCGCACCCACTATCGGCGACGAAAAGGATGTAGAGTTTGATCTGGACGAGGTTTTTTCATGGGGAGAAAACATCGTTCCTTCGACCCTCAAAGCTCCATGTATCACCGTAATAAACGGTGTTACCCAAATAACAGCTGAACTCGTCGAAGATTCCAGCGAGGAATCGGCCGCACTAAAACTCGGAGACTCAATAATACTCATTGAGCTTGACGAGGCGACCACTAGAAAAACAGGATTTGTTGAGATAAGGACAACCAGAGCACTCCTGTATCCAACAAATATTTGAACATTACAGCCGCTCCCGGTAGGCCTCTCCCACAGATCTAGGGCGAAATCACCCGTCTCGATGTGGGAATAATCGACAACCCGCTGCATTTTCAAGGCTAATATTTCGACGCGGAAAGCGGGCTGCACTACAACCGGCATCGCTACTACAATCCGGATATTGGGCGTTATCTGAGCCGGACCCGGTGAAGCTTGCGGGGTGGGTGGATCCGTTAGGGCTAAGCACCTGCCCTGGTAACAACTGTAAGCCCAATGCTTCCGTTGCCGCTCCCAAGCCTAACGTTAATGAAGGTGAGCCCGCTTTACCTCAGCTGACGCGAACTGAGCGACGGGCGAAAATAGATGAACTAACAGAAAAAATGCAAAGAAAAGAGTTCTGGAATTTGAGACGAATTACAACATGCACACAGCAGAAAAACATAGTCCAGACATACCAGATCACGCGTTGAGACAACGTTCTATCGACGGTACAAACCCAACCACTGGCGAACTCGAACGGATCAGCTCAAGCTCACAATTTAAAACTTGGAAAATGCAGCTTCACGCTATAAACAAGGCAATGGGAAGAATGAAGGATGGCTCAATATCACCAACAAGTTTTGATGCGCGCGGTAACCCCGTGGTAGTGGTCGAACTACCCGGTGCAGGAAGAGGCTACAAACCTAACAATAGAAATATAAACAACCCAACCTACGTGGAAAATATGGACAAAGCAGAGATCCGATTTGATAGAAACAACCAAACCCGACCATTTACAGCTTTTCCGAAGTGAGGATGCAATGCTGAAGTGCCCATTTATGGATGCGCCTTACATCCCAAATATCTCCCACGTTTTAAGAGCCTTATCGATATACGACCTTGAAAATACAATCGGCAGGGAGCTATGGAAGTACGACCCAAACAATGAAGAAGACAGAGAAAAAATAATAATTTCCTTTGTGCTTCGCGACCTTATGTACCTCTCTTACAGGCACCGATTTGTATTGATGTCCGCACTCAGGGATGCACTGAATGATCCAAATTTTGACTTCGCCAAAGAATTCGAAAGCGATCACGACAAGTACGAAACAATGGCCTGGGACGAAACCGAAATAGCCGACCCCCGAGGCTTCTTCGCCGACATCTACCGACTCGCCAACAAAGTCTGGAAAGATGACCTCCAAAAAGCCAGCCAAGAAGACCCATCAACCTGGTAAAACCACCAAACCCTGTAGTGAGCGAGCTTGCTCGCGCCGGGC
>NZ_JAPFHC010000061.1:0-5266 GCF_059803535.1 Pseudomonas sp. RP-B7 | reverse complement strand
GCGTCGGCCTGAACGACCACTTCTTCGAGATGGGCGGTCATTCGTTGCTGGCGATGCAAGTGATCTCACGCCTGCGTCAGGTCCTGGCGCAGGAAGTGCCGTTGAAACTGGTGTTCGAACAACCAAGGCTGGCCGGTTTCGCGGCGGCAGTGCAGGCGCTGGAAGGCCGCGAACAGGCGCCACCGCTGGTAGCGCGCAATCGCCTGCAACCGCTGCTGTTGTCTTACGCCCAGGAACGCCAGTGGTTCCTCTGGCAACTGGACCCACACAGCGCCGCTTACCATATTCCCAGTGCCTTGCGCCTGACCGGCCAGTTGGACTGTGAGGCCTTGCAGCGCAGTTTCAACAGCTTGATCGCGCGCCACGAAAGCCTGCGCACCTATGTGCAGCAGGAAGGCGAGGGCGCGGTGCAGGTGATCGGTACTCAGGTCGCGCTCCCCATCGAGCTGGCCGACATCGACGAGGCTGACCTGCATGCGCGGGTCGCCGCCGAAATCTCACGCCCGTTCAACCTGCAACAGGGCCCGCTGTTGCGCGTGACCTTGCTGCGCCTGGCGGCCGATGAGCATGTACTGGTGTTGGTGCAGCACCATATCGTCTCCGATGGCGCGTCGATGGCGGTGATGGTCGATGAACTGGTGCAGCTCTACAGCGCCTACAGCCGCGGTGATGTGCCGCAACTGCCGGCCATGCCGATCCAGTACGCCGACTATGCGCTGTGGCAACGCGACTGGATGGAAGCCGGCGAAAGACAGCGCCAGTTGAGCTACTGGCGCGACCTGCTGGGCGGTGAGCAGCCGGTGCTGGAATTGCCGTTCGATCACCAGCGCCCCGCCCAGCAAAGCCATCGCGGTGCGCGTCTCGACGTGCCGTTGCCGGCGGCGCTGGCGGCAGACCTGAAAGCCTTGGCGCAGCGCGAAGGCGTGACGATGTTCATGCTCTTGCTGGCGTCGTTCCAGACTCTGTTGTACCGCTACAGCGGCCAGCAGGACATCCGTGTCGGCGTGCCCATCGCCAACCGTAACCGGGTCGAGACCGAGCGCCTGATCGGCTTTTTCGTCAACACCCAGGTGCTCAAGGCCGACATCGATGGGCAAACCACCGTCGCCCAACTGCTGCAGCAGGTCAAGCAACGGGCGCTGGACGCCCAGGCCCACCAGGACCTGCCGTTCGAACAACTGGTGCAAGCGCTGCAACCGGAGCGCAGCTTGAGCCTCAACCCGCTGTTCCAGGTGATGTTCAACTACCAGACCGACGGGCCGCGTGAACCGCTGGCGCTGGCGCACCTGAGCATTGAAAACCTGGCCTGGGAACGGCGCACCGCGCACTTCGACCTCGACCTGGACACCCATGACAGCCGCGACGGCCTGTGGGCATCCCTGGGTTACAGCACCGATCTGTTCGATGCGCCGACCATTGCGCGCATGGCGCGGCATTGGCAGAACCTGCTGCAAGCGATGGTTGCCGATCAGCAGCAGAACATCGGGCAGTTGAACCTGCTGGATGCCGATGAGCAACAGCACATCCTGCAACTGTGGGATCGCAGTGAGTCCGGCTTCTCAAGCGCTCGTCTGGTGCATGAACTGTTCGCCGACCGCGCCCGTGAAAACCCGCAGGCGGTGGCGGTCAAGTTCGACACGCAAACCCTCAGCTACGGCGAGCTGGATCGCCAGGCCAACCGCCTGGCCCACGCGCTGATCGCCCGTGGCGTCGGCCCCGAAGTGCGGGTGGCGATTGCCATGCCGCGCAGTGCCGAAAGCCTGGTGGCGTTCCTCGGCGTGATGAAAGCCGGCGGCGTGTATGTGCCGCTGGACATCGAATACCCGCGTGATCGCCTGCTGTACATGATGCAAGACAGCCGCGCGCAATTGCTGCTGACCCACAGCAGTGCGGTGCCGCAACTGCCGATTGCCGAGGGCCTTGAGGTGCTGGCGATCGATCGCACCGAGGACTATGCCGAGACCGCGCCAGAGGTGGCGTTGGACGGCGAAAACCTTGCCTACGTGATCTACACCTCCGGCTCCACCGGCATGCCCAAGGGCGTGGCGGTTTCCCACGGTCCATTGGTGGCGCACATCATCGCCACTGGCGAGCGCTACGAAACCGGTCCGGCCGATTGCGAACTGCACTTCATGTCCTTCGCCTTCGACGGCTCCCACGAAGGCTGGATGCACCCGTTGATCAACGGCGCCAGCGTGCTGATCCGCGATGACAGCCTGTGGCTGCCGGACTACACCTACGCGCAGATGCATCGCCACAACGTGACCATGGCGGTGTTCCCGCCGGTGTACCTGCAACAGCTGGCCGAACATGCCGAGCGCGACGGCAATCCACCGGCGGTGCGGGTCTACTGCTTTGGCGGGGATGCGGTGGCGCAGGCCAGCTACGACCTGGCCTGGCGTGCGCTCAAGCCGACCTACCTGTTCAACGGTTATGGCCCGACTGAAACTGTGGTCACGCCGTTGCTGTGGAAGGCTCGTCGCGGTGATCCCTGCGGCGCCGTCTACGCGCCGATTGGCACCTTGCTGGGCAACCGCAGCGGCTACGTGCTGGACGCCCAGCTCAATCTGCAACCCATCGGCGTGGCCGGTGAGCTGTACCTGGGCGGCGAGGGCGTTGCGCGGGGCTACCTGGAACGCCCAGCGCTCACCGCCGAACGCTTCGTGCCGGACCCGTTCGGCAAACCCGGCAGCCGTGTGTACCGCAGTGGCGACCTGACCCGTGGCCGCCCGGACGGCGTGGTGGATTACCTCGGTCGCGTCGACCACCAAGTGAAAATCCGCGGCTTCCGTATCGAACTGGGGGAAATCGAAGCGCGCCTGCGGGAACAGGACAGCGTGGGCGAGACCGTCGTCGTCGCGCAAGACAGCCCGACCGGCAAGCAACTGGTGGCCTACGTCGTCCCGGCTGATGCCGCCCTGGCCAGCGAAACCGAGTTCCGCGAAACCCTGCGCCGCGCCCTGAAAACCCACCTGCCGGATTACATGGTGCCCGCGCACTTCATGTTCCTTGCCAAAATGCCCCTGACCCCCAACGGCAAACTCGACCGCAAGGGCTTGCCGCAACCTGACGCCGCGCAGTCCCAGGGCATATGGGTTGAACCGGTCACCGCGTTGCAGCAACAAGTCGCCGCGATCTGGGCCGATGTGCTCGGCGCCGAGCGCGTCGGCCTGACCGATCACTTCTTCGAGCTGGGCGGGCATTCGCTGCTGGCGATGCAGGTGATCTCGCGGGTGCGCCAACTGCTGGCGCGGGAAATCGCCCTGCGTACGCTGTTCGAACAACCGCAACTGGAAGGTTTCGTGTTGGCCTTGCAGGCCCTGCAAAGCGATGAAGCGCCGTTGGCTCCAGCGATGCTGGCCGTGGACCGTGATCAACCGCTGAGCCTGTCTTACGCCCAGGAACGCCAGTGGTTCCTGTGGCAGTTGGAGCCTGAAAGCGCGGCCTATCACGTACCTAATGCCTTGCGCCTGACGGGTGAGCTGGACCGCTCGGCGTTGCAACGCAGCTTCGACAGCCTGCTGGCCCGTCATGAAACCTTGCGCACCGTGTTTGTCAGCGCCGGCGAGCGCACCCTGCAACGCGTGCTGCCGGTGGCCACCCTGCACATCGACAGCCTGGCACTCGATAACCCGACTGCCGAGCAGGTGCAGGCGCTGGTGGAAGCCGAAATCGCCCGCCCGTTCGATCTGCGCCAGGGCCCGCTGCTGCGGGTCAAGCTGTTGCAACTGAGCGCGCAGGAACATGTGCTGGTGCTGGTGCAGCACCACATCGTCTCGGACGGCTGGTCGATGCAGGTGATGGTCGATGAGTTGGTGCAACTGTATGCCGCCTATAGCCAGGGCCATGACGTGCAGTTGCCCGCCATGCCACTGCAATACGCCGATTACGCGCTGTGGCAGCGTGCCTGGATGGACGCCGGTGAAAAGCAGCGCCAACTGAGTTACTGGCGCGAACTGTTGGGCGCGGAGCAACCGGTGCTGGAGTTGCCCCTGGACCATCCACGCCCGGCCGTGCAGAGCTATCGCGGCGCACGCCTGGATGTGGCGCTGGAGGCGAATGTGGTCGCCGGCCTCAAGGCCTTGGCACAACGCGAAGGCGTGACGCTGTTCATGCTGTTGCTGGCCTCGTTCCAGACCCTGTTGCACCGCTACAGCGGCCAGTCGGACATCCGCATCGGCGTGCCGATTGCCAACCGCAACCGCGTGGAAACCGAGCGTCTTATTGGCTTCTTCGTCAACACCCAGGTGCTCAAGGCTGAAATCGACGGGCAAATGAGCTTTGCCCAGGTGCTGCAACAGACCAAGCGCCGTGCGCTGGAAGCCCAGGCGCATCAGGACCTGCCGTTCGAACAGTTGGTGGAAGCGCTGCAACCGGAACGCAGCCTGAGCCACAACCCGCTGTTCCAGGTGATGTTCAACCACCAGTCCGAGCTGCGTGTGCAGCGTGGCGAACAACTGCCGGGCCTGCGCCTGGAAGGGCTGGAGTCCAATAACCATCCGGCGCATTTCGACTTGAGCCTGGACACCCAAGCCTCGGCCGATGGCCTGTTTGCCACGCTGACCTACGCCACCGACCTGTTTACCGACGCGACCATCGCGCGCATGGCCCAGCACTGGCAGCACTTGTTGCACGCAGTGGCCGCTGATGCGCACAGACGTGTCTGCGAGTTGCCGCTGCTGGCCGGGGTCGAGCAAGCGCAATGGAACAACGGCGCTGCTGTATTCCAAAGTCCGTTGGGTGTGCACGGGCTGTTCGAGCGGCAAGCACAACGCCGTCCCGACGCCATTGCCCTGTGCCTGGATGAGCAGACGCTGACTTACGCCGAGCTCAATCGCCAGGCTAACCAGCTGGCGCATTACCTGATCGCTGAGGGGGTCGGCCCCGAGGTCCTGGTCGGTGTCGCGGTGGAGCGTTCGTTCGCCATGGTGGTCAGCCTGTTGGCGACCCTCAAGGCGGGCGGCGCCTACGTGCCGCTGGACCCGCAATACCCGCGCGAACGCCTGCTGCACATGTTGGAAGACAGCGGCGTGAGCCTGGTGCTGACCCAATCCCACGTACCAATGCCGTTGCCCGCAGGGCTGCGCAGCGTGGCGATTGATCGGGTGGCGCTGGACCCGTGTGCCGAAGGTAATCCGCAGGTAGCAGTTGAACCACAGAACCTGGCCTACGTGATCTACACCTCGGGCTCCACCGGCAAGCCTAAAGGCGTGGCGATCAACCATGCGGCGTTGACCGAGTTTTCCGGGATTGCGGCCGGCTATTC
>NZ_JAPFHC010000060.1:0-7315 GCF_059803535.1 Pseudomonas sp. RP-B7 | reverse complement strand
CCCCCCCCCCCCCCCCCCCCCCCCCCCCCCCCCCCCCCCCCCCCCCCCCCCCCCCCCCCCCCCCCCCCCCCCCACAATTTGATCGACGGTGGTCTCGGGGTTATTGCGAGGTCTTGGCCATCTCTTTGTCCGACGTGCGCCAGATCAACCGAGTGGTGTCATACCCCTGCTGGCGCGCCCTGCTCAGCAGGTCCTCGCGGGTGTCGGCACTGACCGTCGGCGAGCGCGACAAGATCCACATGTAGCGCCGGCTCGGGCTGCCCACGATTGCGGTCTTGTAGTCATCGCTGACATACAGCACCCAGTAATCGCCCTTGGCGACGCCCGGCAGCAGCGATGTGAACCAGTTATTGAATTCGACCCAGAGCTTGTCGGTCTTGCCCGGCACCTGCGGCGTGGCCGTGCCCTTGGCTTCTTCCCACTTCCATTCGGTCGTCAGGCAGCGGTTGAACACCGACATGTCGCCATCCGGCAGCAGGGTGTAGCGGGCTTCGGACTGCGCGCAGTTGCGCTGGAAGTACATCGGCAATCGCGCCAACTCATACCAGGTGCCCTGGTAACGCTTGAGGTTGACGTTGTTCGCTGTCTTGGGTTGCAGATCATCGCCAGAATGGCTGGCGCAGCCCGCCAAAAACAGGCTGGCACAAAGGAACACAACAAAACGGATCATTCTTCTTCTCCCGCAGGCTCACGCCCCGGTTTACTTCAGGCCTTGCCCGGAAAACATCAGAACCTTGTCACCGGCATATTGCACGCTGATAAAGCTGGTTTTATCGCCCCAGGTGCAGCTGGACATGCCCAGTGCGCCGGAACAATCGGTCGGCTTACCCAACAGCGACTCCACCTCGGCCTTGGCCATGCCAGCCGACAGCTTTGCGTAATTTTCTTGGTTGACCTTGCTGCAAGCGGCCAACAGCACGCAAAAAGTCAGCAAGGCGAGACGGCGTAACGACATGGAAAAACTCCTGGAGGGACGAAGCAGCATGGGGGTCTGCCAGAAGCTTAGAAGGGAAAAGGGGTGTCTGGTTCCCGATGGGCAAAAACAAAAAAAACCCCGAAAACGCTGAAACGTTTCGGGGCTTTCTAGCCGACACAAAATCTTGTAGTGAGCGGGCTTGCCCGCGCTGCGGTACACCAGGCGCCTTAAGCTAACCTGACACACCGCCGCGCGGGGCAAGCCCGCTCACTACAAAGGTTACTTCTTGTGGTAGGCGGTTACACGCTCGACTTCTTCTTTCGAACCCAGGAACACCGCCACACGCTGGTGCAGGCCTTCAGGCTGGATGTCGAGGATGCGCTGATGGCCGTCGGTGGACGCGCCGCCCGCTTGCTCAACCAGGAAGGACATCGGGTTGGCTTCGTACATCAGGCGCAGTTTGCCTGGCTTGGATGGCTCGCGGCTGTCGCGTGGGTACATGAACAGGCCACCACGGGTCAGGATGCGGTGTACGTCGGCCACCATCGCGGCAACCCAGCGCATGTTGAAGTTTTTCTTCAGCGGGCCTTCTTCGCCAGCCATCAGCTCGCCCACGTAGCGGGTCACCGGCTCTTCCCAGTGGCGCTGGTTGGACATGTTGATCGCGAATTCCTGGGTCGATGCAGGAATGGTGATGTCTTCGTGGGTCAGCACGAAACTGCCCATTTCGCGGTCCAGGGTGAAGCCCTTGACGCCATCGCCCAGGGTCAACACCAGCATGGTCTGTGGGCCGTAGATCGCGTAACCGGCGGCAACCTGCTGGGTGCCAGGTTGCAGGAAGGCCTTCTCGTTCAGCGGCTCGTTCTGGCTCAGGTATTCGTTCGGGCAACGCAGTACCGAGAAGATGGTGCCGACCGGCGCGTTGATGTCGATGTTGGACGAACCGTCCAGTGGGTCGAATACCAGCAGGTACGCACCTTTCGGGTATTTGCCCGGAATCTGGTAGGCATTGTCCATTTCTTCGGACGCCATGCCGGCCAGGTGACCACCCCATTCGTTGGCTTCGAGCAGGATCTCGTTGGAGATCACGTCGAGTTTCTTCTGCACTTCGCCCTGCACGTTTTCAGTGCCCATGCTGCCCAGGACACCACCCAGTGCGCCTTTGGACACGGCGTGGCTGATTTCCTTGCAAGCACGCGCCACCACTTCGATAAGGAAGCGCAGATCGGCAGGCGTGTTGTTGCTGCGGGTCTGCTCGATCAAATAGCGACTCAAGGTAACGCGGGACATGTAAGGCTCCGGAGAATGGGGGGCTAAAAACCCGCGCAGTTTAGCGCGAGTCGGGGCGTATTTCCTCCTATCAGAGGATTTAAACCCAATAGAGTTCATGGACTTTATCTAACGTGCCACCGGCGGCTTGCGCAGCAAACTGTAGGCCATGGCGCCCAGCGCCGCCACGCCAAGCAGCAGCACGGCCCAGAGCCCGAGTTTTTTCCAGTCGGGCCCGCTCTCGACGGCGGCGGCGGCAACAGGCGTGTTGACCACCGCGTCCCCGGCGACCGTGGCCTGGCCCAACGCCCTGAGGCGCTCGGCGCTGTAATCAGGAATCAGTGTCGACAACGGCAAATTCGCCGCCTTCGCCGCAGCATTGCCCAGCGCCAGGGTGAACGGCGGCTCACCCCGCGCCAGGAACACCAACTGCGTGCTGCGCACGGCAAAGTGCAGGGCCGGCGCCTCGACGCCCAGGCCTGCGCCGCGCTCGTCTACCTGCAACTTGAGTTCAGCGACGGCCTGCCCCGGCAGCTGCAACTCATCCTGCACCACCTCCTGGCCGTTACTGGTCAGGCGGTAGAGCAACCCGTTGCTCAACGGTTGCCAGGCCTGCTTGCTGTCGCGACGCCCCGACAAGGTGACGGGCGCCAGGGTATTGGGCTGTTTCAGTTCGATGCGCAAACGCTCGACATTCAGCCCGGTCGGCAACTGCCAGCTGTATTCCCCGGCGCTGAGCCGCGTGCCTGCCAACGGCTGCGACCATACCAACGGCAGTGGCAGGCTGCTGCTGGTGGCACTGACCAGCCTGGCCGAGGTCAGCAACGGCGCTGCCTGGCCTTGCCACACCAGGCGCAGGTAGCGCGCCGATTGCCCCGGCAGGTTTACGTCATGCTGCTCGACCCGCTCGTCGGCAAACGACAGGCGCGCAACCTGCCCGTCGCCCCACGGCGTCCAATGCTGCAAATCATCGCTGGCCTCGATGCTGAAGCGCTGGAAGCCGTCGTGCTCACGACTCCAATCCAGGCTCAGTTGCTGCAACGGTGCCTTGATCGCGCTGGCGTCGAGCACCCAGCCGCGCAGCACCTGCGGCCCCTTGGCGCTGGACGGGCGGATTTCCAGCAGCGTGCCCTCGGTGGTGGATTTCATCACCACGCCGGGCAGCGCCTGCTGGGTATCGGCGGCGTACAGCGGGAACCACTTCACCTCGGTGACAGTGCGGCTTTCGCTGCGCTGCGAGGATTGGCGCGACAACGCGTAGGCCTGCGGCTCACCGGCGGCGTTGAACACACGCACGTCACTGAGGTCTGCCTGGCGCGCACTCAACTGCACGGCCAGCGGCAACTCCAGCCGATACCACGGGCCGTTGCCGCTCACGGCCAATGGCACCCGCACCGAAAAGTCGGCCGGCGTTTCCTGGGCGCAGGCCGCCGAACCCAACAGCCACAGCGCCAACCCACTCAGACTCAGCTTGCCCATCAAGACGATGCTCCTTCAGTTTCAACGCGCTTGGGCGGCAGCGGCGCAAAGTAGCCCACCACCAGCAACAACCCGCCCACGCCGATAAACGACACGATCCGCGCCAGGCCGCCACGGTTACTCAATTCGACAAAGAACAACTTGGCCACCACCACGGCAATCAGCGCCGCACCGATCAACCACACTTCGCGACGATGGCGCAGGTGGCCGCCGATCATCAGCCCAAGGGCGATCAGGGTCCACACGATCGACAGGCCGGCTTGCACCAGCATCGATTCAAGCAACGCCTCCAGCTGGAACGGCACCCCGCCCCAATGGTGCGCGGTGCGCATCACCAGCGCGGTAAAGAACCCAAACAGCGACAGGCCCGCGACACCCTGGGCGAGCAACTCTGCGCGCGGCCCACGCTGTGGCGCGACACTGCGCGCCCACAGGTACACGCCCAACAACGCGAACAACAGGCCCAGGTCCAGCGGGTTGAGCAGCGGCACATACGGCAACGGTTCGGCAGTGCCGTCGCTGAAGATGTTCGCCAACCAGAACCAACCGAGCATCAGCACCGCCAATGGCAACGCCGCGAGCACGCGGTATTCCCGTGGGTATGCCGACACCGGCCACGGCCAGTTGCGTGGCGCAGCGGCCAGCACCAGATACAGGCTTGGCAGAATCGCCCAACCGAGCCAGCGCCAGGCGTTGTACTGATCCGACAGCAACAGCAGGCCGTAACGCAGTTCCAGCGCGAGCACGCCGATCAGCATCCAGCAGCCCAGCACATGGGCCACGCTCAACACCGTGCCAGGCACTGTCGAAGCCAAGCGCCGCAGCGAAATGAAGTGCACGACGAAAACGGCCAACCACGCCAACCAGCCAAATTGCGCCGCCGGGTGGTAATAGGCATCCAGGGACGCCAGCAACACCACGCCCGCCGCCAGCATCAGCAAGGTGCTGAGCACGCCCAGCGACGGCCAGCGCAACCGCTGCGCGCCAAACGCCCAGAGCGCCACGCTTACGGCGGCGATGCCGAGCAAGGACGGGCCTTGCAAAGCGTTCGGGACAAAGCGCAGCACCTCGCTGATCAACGCCAGCGTCCACCACGCGGCGCCCCACACCAACAGCACGTCGGACAGGCGTTGCAGTTTCAGCACCGCAAACACCGGCACATGCCGCTCGCGCTGCAAGCGCCAGGCGCCGACCAGCGCGGCCAGGCCCAGGACCATCGGTGTCCAGAAACCGCTATGCCCCAGCAGGCGCAAGCCTTCGCCGCTCAACGGCCCCAGCAGCTGCGGCACCGACAGCAGGAACGAACCGCCGCCGATCAGTTGCAGCAGCAAGCCAAACACAAAACTCACGCGCTGTTGCAGGTACAGGCTCAACCAGATGATCAACAGACCACTGGCCGCCCACACGCCACTCGCGCTTTGCCATGGCAGTACGAACAGCACCGCAAGGTTGATCAGCACCAGCCCGGCCAGCAACACCACCGACAGCCCACGCAACAAGCGCACGTCACCACGCACCATGTCGTCGCGCGCCGCCAGCAACATGCCGCCGATCAGCGCCAGGCCGATCAGCGAAGCGGTGAGCAAACCACTCCAACCCGCACTGAATACCGCCGCGCCCTCGCCGCCCTGCAAGCGCAGCAGGAACAACGCGCCACCGAGCAGTTGCACGGCAAACGCGGTGAACAGGAAGGTGCGCGAGCCGATGCGCAGGCCGACAAACAGCGTCGCCAGCCCGGCAATCGCCCAACTGATGGCAGTGCCCTGGGTCTGCAACAGCAACGGCGCCAGCATGTACACAAAGCTCAAGCCCAGGCTCGCCAGTACCGGCAGGCCTCTACGCTCCCAATCCGCCGCCTGTTCAGCCGGCGCCTTGCGCAGTTGATCAAAGCTGAACAGCAACGCCGCGCCCAGCAGCAACGCCCCCAATGGCGCGCCGTCGAGCAGGCTGTGTTCGCCGATGCGCAACTCGCTGAGGAACGCCATTGCCGAGCCCAGTTGCAGCAGCAGGCCGAAGGCCCGCGCCAACGGCCGCTGTTGACGCAACCCGAGCCAGAAAATCCCCGCGCCCTCCACCGCCCACGCCGCGGCAGTCCAGCGCGCATCGAGCCCAAGGGGAATCGCCAGGCTGGCAAAGATCACACCCAGGGCCAGGCAGGTTTCCGCCAGCAACAAGGCGCGCCCACCACTGAGCAGACGGGCCAGGCCCATGTAGATAATGCCCAGGCCCAACGCACTGAACGCAGCGGCGAACTCCAGGTGCTGCACCAGCGCGAACTGCAAGCCAAAGCCCACCAGGGGCGGGCCGAACAGCATGCTGCCGTCGACATAATCACCCTTGGCCGCCGACCAGCGCAGCAGCGCTCCACGGCTGTCGTCCTCGGGCGCGTCACTCATCTCCAGCAATTTGCGCCGGGTGAACAACAGGCCGATGGCCAGGTACATCAGGAAAAACAGGATCAGGAACGGCTCGGTGCTCCACAGCAGTTCCGGCGTGTAGGAACGCAGGCCCCAGGCGAAGCCGATGCCGAAGGTGCCGACGAAGCCGATCAGGTTGAGCAGGCGCCAGGCCTTGAACCAGGCAATCGCGAGGATGCCCGCGTTAAGCAACGCGAAGTAACTGAACAGCGCCACATGGTTGCCAGCCCCCGTGGAAGTGAGGATCGGCGCGGCGAAACCACCGAGCGCGGCCGCACAGGCCAACCCCAGCGCGTCCTGGGTGATCGCCAGGATCGCCGAGAACACCGTAACCGCCACCAGCAGGCCCAGTGCCGCGCTGGGATCGATCAGCGGATGCAGGCGCATCGCCGCAAACACCGTGAGGTACAACACCGCGATCCCGGTGCCTTGCAGCATCAAGCCGTAATGGCTGTTGCGCAGGCGCAGCCACCAACCCAGGCCCAACAGGCCGACCGCAGCGGCGGCGACACCGGCGTAGCGCAACTCGATCGGCACCACCATGCCTTCGGTGGCATACCGCAGCAGGAACGCCAGGCCAAGGAACAACAGCACCACGCCGACGCGCAGCACGGTGTTGCCGCCAAACAGCCAATTGCGCGCACCGCTGATGGCGCGCTCGATCAGGTTGGGGCCACGCGGGGTTGCCGGTTCTTGCGGACTTGGTGTCGGCATCGGCGCGGGCGCTGGCGCCCAGACATCATCCGGCAGCGGCTGGCTGGCCTCGGCAACCATCGGCACTGGCGCCAACTCGGTCGGCAGCTCCCAGACAAGGTCGGGCGCCTTGGCGACAGGGGTGGGGTCAGGAATGGCGGGGTCGACCCTGGCACTGCCGACCAGCGGCGTGGGCACTTCCAGTAGCCGCAGGCGTTCACCCAGGGCAATCAGCGCCTTTTGCGTGGTTTCCAACTGGCTCGCCTGCTTGTCTGCCTGGGCCGACAGTTGCGACAGGCGAATCGCCTGGCCAAGCCCCAAGCCCAGCAGCGCACCGATGCCGGCGTCACTGAACGACTCGTCGAGTGTCCAGCCGAGCGCGAGGCCAATCAGCATGAAAATCCATTGCATGGTCGATATTCCCTAGGCAAACCGGGGCCTAGTATATCGACGCGAGAGCAATGTGGGAGCGGGTTTGTGTGGGAGCGGGCTTGCTCGCGAAGACGGCGTGTCAGGCAACTCATCTGATACTGCCCCACCG